>NZ_JBYCKR010000065.1:0-8337 GCF_057473505.1 Acidithiobacillus sp. TH-A35
CACAAAAGAAAGAATCACGATGGCCAGTAACGCCGCCAGTGAAAACCACGACAGGCTGTGTTGACCGTTAGGCATGACAAAAAAGGCAGCCAGCAATGGACCCACCGCCGAGCCCACATTACCACCCACCTGAAAAATGGACTGCGCCAGCCCATGGCGCCCGCCAGAGGCCATCCGCGCCACCCGCGAGGACTCTGGATGGAACACTGATGAACCCAGGCCCACCAACGCCGCTGCCAATAAGAGCGTTGCATAATTCGGAGCCACGGATAGCAACAATAGCCCGCCAAAGGTAAATAGCATGCCGAAAGGCAATGAGTAAGGCATGGGGTGGCGATCGGTAAAACGCCCTACCAATGGCTGAATGATGGATGCGGTCAACTGATAGGCCAGGGTAATCAACCCGATCTGCGCAAAACTCAAGTCAAAATTACTTTTGAACAACGGATACACCGCCAGCATCAACGACTGAATGCTGTCATTGAGAAAATGCGACACGCTGATAGCGCCGAGCACCTCGAAGCGGGTGACATCGGCGGCTGCGCTCGGAGCACTCCCGACCTTTTGCAGAAACATGGCTGAAGCCTTTAAGATATGGGCGGCACGAAGTTTAGGGTCTGGCGAACGTACCGTCCAGTCTGAATCTTCGTTATCCCTTGCCCCGAGGACTGGGCCTAGTGTTTAATTGGCGAACATGGAAAAACGCATGAACGATAAATCGTCCCCCGTGGAAGCCCCCGCAGACTTCGCAAGCACCTTGGACGCCTTGGAAGAAACCGTTCGCCGCCTGGAAGAGGGGCAGCTGGGTCTGGAAGACTCTGTCGCCCTTTTTCAGCGCGGCATGGAACTGTCCAAGCGTGCCGAGGCGCAGTTGCAAAATGCCCGGCAGACCGTGGAAATATTACTCGGAGAGGACGCGGTCTCCACTCCGCTTACTCAGGAAGAAGACGTATGACCTTGGATGCCGCTGTGAACAATGAAACTTTTGCGCAGTTCCGGACGCGCTCGGTACAGCGCACCGAAAGCGTTCTGGGGACACTGCTGCCTGCGGCGCACATACTGCCCGCGCGTCTGCATGACGCCATGCGTTACAGTACGCTGGGTGGCGGCAAGCGCATCCGTCCCTTGCTGGTGTACGCGACGGGAGCCTGCCTGGGTGTGCCACGGGAGCATCTGGACCGTCCCGCGGCGGCACTGGAGATGATTCATGCCTATTCGCTCGTGCATGACGATCTCCCGGCCATGGATAATGATGACTTGCGCCGGGGTCAGCCTACCTGCCATCGCGCTTATGACGAAGCCACCGCCATTCTCGTGGGCGATGCCTTGCAGACGCAGGCCTTCCTGGCGCTGGCTGAGCCGGGTTGGGGCGTGGCCGCCGAATGGCAGGTGCAGATGCTGGCGACCCTCGCGCAGGCCTCTGGCTCGCGGGGTATGGTAGGTGGGCAGGCCATTGACCTGGCCGCCGTGGGGCATGAATTGGCCTTGCCCGCACTGGAGCAAATGCACCTGCACAAGACAGGCATGCTCATTCGCTGCGCCATACAGTTGGCGCTCTGCGCTGCGGGCATTGGTGAGAAAGATTCCACAGGTGTGGCGCTGCTGCGTTATGCCGATCGTGTCGGTCTGGCTTTTCAGGTACAAGACGATATCCTTGACGAGATTGGCGATTTGCAACAGACCGGAAAAGCGCGGCAAGGCGCGGATCGCAGCCGTAACAAGCCCAGTTTTGTTACCTTGCTCGGGCTTGTCGAGGCGCAAAGCTATGCCCGACGCCTGCTCGACGAGGCTTTGGAGGCCTTGCAGCCCTGGCAAACAGAAGCTGATCACCTCCGCGCCCTGGCGCGCCTCATTGTAGAGCGGAATAAATGAGCGATTTGTTGAAGGGTATTCCCATGCCCGCCGAACTGCGGCAGATGTCACGCAGCGAACAGAAAGGCGTGGCCAAAATGGTGCGCCAGTTTCTCCTGGAGACGGTCAGCCAGACAGGTGGGCACCTCTCTTCCTGTCTGGGGGCGGTGGAACTGACCGTGGCGCTGCACGCCGTATTCAATACTCCAGATGATCGCTTGATCTGGGATGTCGGCCATCAGGCTTATCCCCACAAAATTCTTACGGGCCGTGGTCCGCTTTTTCCCCAGTTACGCATCAAAGACGGTCTCTCCGGTTTCCTCAAGCGCGATGAGAGCCCCTATGACAGTTTTGGCGCCGGTCATTCCAGCACTTCTATCAGTGCCGGATTGGGCATGGCAGTGGCGGCCAAGCTGGGGCATAAATCGCGGGAGGTGGTGGCGATCATTGGCGATGGTGCCATGACGGCAGGTCTCGCCTATGAGGCGCTGAATAACGGCGGCGTTTTGGATGCCGACTTGCTGGTCGTCCTCAATGACAACGAGATGTCCATCTCACCCAATGTGGGCGCGGTATCCCAATATCTGACGCGGATTCTCTCGGGTCGCCTCTATAACACCATGCGCGAAGGGGCGGGGCAGGCCTTGAGTTTCGTACCGCCCTTGCGTGAACTGGCGAGGAAGGCGGAAGAGGGCGTTAAGGGGCTGGTGACGCCGGGGACATTGTTCGAGGAAATGGGATTTCATTATTTCGGTCCTATTGATGGTCACGATCTGGATGCGTTGATCCCGACGCTTGAAAACCTAAAAAAAATCAGGGGGCCACGCCTGCTCCACATCATCACCAAAAAAGGTAAGGGCTACGGTCCCGCTGAGCAGGATCCCTGCGGTTATCACGGAGTGACCCCGTTTAACCGGACGAATGGAAAAATGGCCAAGAAACCCGCCGGGGCGCCGAGCTACACCCAAGTGTTCGGTGATTGGATCTGCGACAAGGGTGCGGCAGAAAAGCATCTGGTCGCTATCACGCCGGCCATGCGCGAGGGCTCCGGGCTAGTGCGCTTTGAACAACTGTTTCCCGAGCGTTATTTTGATGTGGGTATCGCTGAGCAACATGCAGTGACTTTTGCCGCAGGTCTGTCCTGTGACGGCATTCACCCGGTAGTCGCCATCTACTCCACTTTCTTGCAGCGGGCCTATGACCAGCTCCTGCACGATGTCGCCATCCAGAATCTGCCGGTGCTTTTTGCTATTGACCGCGCGGGATTGGTCGGTGCTGACGGGGCTACTCATCAAGGTACTTTTGACATCGCCTATGCGCGCTGCGTTCCTAACGTGGTCATTATGGCTCCCAAAGATGAGCAGGAGATGCGCGATATGCTCAACACGGGCTTTGCTTATCAGGGGCCGGCACTGGTGCGTTATCCGCGCGGTAACGGCCTGGGCTTGGCGCTGGACAAGGATTTGTCACGGCAGATCCCCATCGGCAAGGCGGAGGTCCTGCGGGAAGGTAAGGATCTCGCGATTCTTGCCTTTGGTACGCGGGCTGCGCCAGCCATGGCGGCAGGTGAGACCCTCGACGCTACCGTCGTCAATATGCGTTTCGTCAAGCCGCTGGACACGGAATTACTGACCAGTCTGGCGCAAAGCCATCGGGCATTCTTGACTGTGGAGGAAGGCTCACGCATGGGGGGCGCCGGTAGCGCCGTCGCGGAGTTCCTGCTCAACGAGGGCATCGTGCGGCCCATGCGCTTGCTCGGTTTACCCGACATCTTTATCGAACAGGGCGATGTCGGTCAGTGGCTTGCAGACTTTGGCCTGTATGCCGCAGGAATCGAAAAGTCCGGCAAAGAATTACTGGCATTGCTTGCCCCGTCACCGGCTCGGGCGTAGTATTCGACTAATTCAGTCCACTATTCCCAAGCGAGGGTCCGGTGAGAGATTGCGCGGTAGAAGTCTTAGAAGACGTACAGGGTCGCGCTGACCCACGGGCTATTGCCATCCAGCAGGTGGGTATCCGCGCCGTGCGCCATCCCATGCAGGTTCAGGATCGTGACGGAGCGATGCAGCCCAGCATCGCCCAGTGTAATATGTACGTGAGTCTGCCCGCACACCTGAAGGGCACGCACATGTCACGCTTCATCGAGATCCTCAATACACATGAGGGTCCCTTCAGTGTGGAGGGCTTCGGCGCCGTGGTCGAAGAGATGCGGCAGCGCCTGGAAGCGGATTCAGCGCGGCTGGAGATGCGCTTTCCGTTCTTTGTTCAGAAGGCCGCACCCGTATCCGGCGTCAAGAGCATGCTGGATTATGAGGTGGAACTGGCGGGAGAGATTACCCCGACAGGTTATCACCTGACCATAGGTGTCATGGTGCCCGTAACCAGCCTTTGCCCCTGCTCCAAAAGCATTTCGGAATATGGCGCCCACAACCAGCGTGCCCATGTCTGGGTCCATGTGCGCGCCCGCGAAACGGTCTGGATTAAGGATATCATTGATCTGATCGAAGCGGAGGCATCCTGTCAACTTTACGGCCTGCTGAAGCGCCCCGATGAAAAATATGTCACGGAATACGCTTACGACCATCCCAAGTTTGTGGAAGATCTGGTACGGGACGTCGCGCTGCGACTGCAGGAAGACCCGCGCGTGCAGTGGTTTTCGGTTTCTTCCGAAAACTTCGAGTCGATTCACAATCATTCGTCTTATGCCATGATTGAAATGGAAAAATAACTTATGGCGGGAAGCAGCATCGGCGATTGTTTCCGGGTCAGCACCTTTGGCGAAAGTCATGGCCCAGCCATCGGCTGCATTGTCGATGGCTGCCCGCCGGGCATGCCGCTCAACGAAGTCGATATCCAGATTGAGCTGGATCGCCGCCGCCCCGGTCAGTCACGCCATACCACCCAGCGTCAGGAAGCGGATCAGGTCGAAATTCTCTCCGGTGTCTTTGAGGGTCTGACCACCGGTACACCCATCGGACTGCTGATTCGCAACACGGACCAACGCTCACAGGATTACAGCAAAATCAAGGACCTGTTTCGTCCTGGTCACGCCGATTATACTTACGTGCAAAAGTACGGCCGGCGCGACTATAGGGGGGGCGGCCGCTCCTCGGCGCGGGAAACAGCGACACGGGTCGCTGCCGGGGCTATCGCCCGTAAGTTTTTGCGCGTGCGTCTTGGTGTGAACATACAGGCGTGGATGGCGCAGATGGGTCCCATTCATGCCGAGGATTTTGATGCAGCGGAAGTCTCCCGCAATGACTTCTTCTGTCCTGATGCCCAGGCTGCGATCCGTATGGCCGACTTTCTCGATGTCCTGCGCAAAGAAGGGGACTCCATCGGCGCGCGGGTGGATGCGCTGGTAACCGGCATGCCGGTTGGGCTCGGTGAACCGGTCTTTGATCGTCTGGAGGCAGATATTGCCAAGGCGATGATGAGTATCAATGCAGTTAAGGCGGTCGCCATAGGCGATGGTTTTGCAGTAGTAGAGCAGCGCGGCAGCTATCATGGGGACGCGATAACCCCCACGGGTTTTCAGAGCAATCATGCCGGCGGTGTTTTGGGCGGCATTTCTTCCGGGCAGGATCTCACGCTGTCCGTGGCCATCAAACCGACCTCCAGTATTCGTATCCCGCGGCAAAGCATAGATGTGCATGGTCAGCCCGCTGAAGTGGTCACCACCGGTCGCCATGACCCCTGTGTCGGTATCCGCGCGGTCCCCATCGTCGAGGCCATGCTGGCGCTGGTGATCATGGACCACTGGATGCGTCACCGCGCCCAGAACGCCGACGTGCAGGCACCCCTGCCTCCCATCCCCGCCTAAGTTATGCAGGCAGACCGGGAAGGGGGCTGGCTCGCCACCTTCTATTTCCTGTACTTTTGCGCGCTGGGTGCGTTCATGCCCTACTGGGGTCCGTGGCTGCATGCCCAGGGCCAGAGTCCTCTGGCCATCGGCATCCTCACCGCGGCTGTGCAGTTCAGCAAGGTGCTGGCGCCCAATCTCTGGGGCTGGCTGGCACATTTTTGGGGGAGTCGGCGGATCGTCCCCTGGGCGGCGCTGATTACGGCGGTGGGCTTCCTTGCCCTGTCGCTGGCCCACGGTCACTTTCTGTCCCTATTGCTCATCACTCTGACTTTTTCCTTCTTCTGGGCGGCGACGCTGCCCCTGGTGGACGCTACCACCATGGACTGGGCACAACGCCGTGGCACCGCCTATGGGCGTATTCGACTCTGGGGCTCCCTCGGGTTTATCGCCCTGTCACTGGGCATGGGTGGGCTGATCGCCCGCTGGGGGATGACCGCGTTTTTGCCCGGTATCGCCATTTTTTTGATAGGTGCATGGTGGGCCAGTCGCTATTTGCCCTATGGCACGCTGCCAGCCACCGGTACACCACGCCCCCGTCTCAGCGGCACACTCCGCCATGTGAGCCTCTGGTTTTTCCTGCTGGCGGGCTTGCTGGAGCAGGCCAGTCATGGCGCCTATTACGCGTTTTATTCTATCTATGCGGAACAGCACGGTCTGGGGAGTGCCGCTGTCGGGATGCTGTGGGGATTTGCAGTGCTCTGCGAAGTCGCGTTTTTCTGGTGGGGCGATCGTTTTATCCGGCGCTGGGGTGTGCCACTGGTATTCACCGGCGCGTTTATTCTGACCGCCCTGCGCTGGGGTGTTATCGCCTGGTGGCCGGGACTGATATGGATCATTCTGGTGCAGACCTTGCATGCGGCCAGCTATGGCGCCTTTCATCTAGCGGCCGTACATTGGTTAGCGGACCGCTTTCCCGGCGCTCTGCGCGGGCGCGGCATGGCCCTGTATGCCAGTATCGTTTATGGTTTGGGGGGAGGTCTGGGCGCGCTCGGAGCCGGCTGGACCTGGGCGCAGTGGGGCGGGCAGGGCACCTTCGCCGCAGCAGCACTGCTGGCGCTTTTGGGTGCGGTTTTCCTGATCTGGGCACTACAGCCCGCACCGGCTCTTGAAAAAGGGGCCGGATAATCCCATTTCTTGAGCAATACCAATCTATAGGAGTCACTCCGTGCGCACCGACAAACTGACCACCAAATTTCAACAGGCTTTCCAGGATGCCCAGAGTCTCGCACTGGCCCAGGATCATCAGCAGATGGAGCCCGTCCACTTGCTTGTTGCTTTTCTTGATCAGGAAGGCGGTATCGCCCGGCCACTCCTGTCAAAAGCCGGCGTACGGGTCGATGCCCTACGCAATCAGTTGAACCGCGCGCTGGAGTCCATGCCGAAAGTACAAGGGCATCCGGGCGAGGTGCAGGTGGGCCGCGATCTTACCAACATGCTCAATCTGGCCGACAAGATAGGCCAGAAGCGCGGCGACACGTATATCTCCACCGAACACTTCCTGCTGGCCTTGATGGACGACAAGGGCGAGGCTGGGCGCCTCCTGAAAGAGGCGGGTGCCACCACCAAGGATCTGGAACAGGCCGTCCACGATCTGCACGGCGGGGAAAAAATCAATGATGCCAATGCCGAAGAGCAACGTCAGGCGCTGGAGAAATACACCATCGACTACACCGAGCGGGCCAGTCAGGGCAAGCTGGACCCGGTGATTGGCCGTGACGACGAAATCCGCCGGACCATTCAGGTATTGCTGCGGCGCAGCAAAAATAATCCGGTCTTAATCGGCGAGCCGGGGGTGGGCAAGACGGCTATCGTCGAAGGACTGGCTCTGCGCTTGATTAATGGCGAAGTGCCGGAATCACTGAGGGACAAACGCTTGCTCGGTCTGGATTTGGGAGCCCTGATTGCGGGTGCCAAGTTTCGCGGTGAGTTCGAGGAACGTCTGAAGTCTTTATTGAATGACTTGGAGAAGAGTGAGGGTAAAATCATTCTTTTTATTGATGAAATTCATACACTGGTGGGGGCTGGCAAGGCCGAGGGCTCCATGGACGCAGGCAACATGCTCAAGCCGGCGCTGGCACGCGGCGAGTTACATTGCATTGGTGCTACCACACTGGATGAATATCGTAAATACATTGAAAAGGATGCGGCGCTGGAACGGCGTTTCCAGCGGGTACTGGTGGATGAACCCAGTGTAGAAGACACCATCGCCATTTTGCGTGGCCTGAAAGAGCGCTATGAAGCCCATCATGGGGTGCGCATTACCGATCCCGCATTGGTTGCCGCAGCACAGCTTTCACATCGCTATATCACCGACCGTAATCTGCCTGACAAAGCCATAGATCTGATGGACGAGGCGGCCTCCCGCATCAAGATGGAAATCGACTCCAAACCTCAGGAACTGGATGAACTGGAGCGCCGCATCATTCAATTGAACATTGAGCGCGTGGCACTGGAGAAGGAGAAGGATGAAGCCAGCCGTAAGCGTCTGGATATCCTGCAGACCCAAATCAACGAGTCAGATCGCAAATATCAGGAGCTGGAAGAGGTTTGGAAAGGCGAAAAGTTGGCCATCGAAGGCACCTCACAGATTCAGAAAGAACTCGACCGAAAGCGCGTTGAAC
>NZ_JBYCKR010000066.1:0-2871 GCF_057473505.1 Acidithiobacillus sp. TH-A35
CCGAGAACAGCAGATTTTGGCGTTTTTTCGGCAATACCGCAAGGATGCGTCGGATGTCACGGATAAAGCCCATGTCGAGCATGCGGTCGGCTTCGTCGAGCACCAAAATTTCGACGTGAGAGAGGTCGACGCTGCGCTGCTGGATATGATCCAGCAGGCGACCGGGGGTAGCGACCAATACGTCTACACTGCGGCGTAGTTTCTGCATCTGCGGATTGATCTTGACACCACCGATGAGCACCAGCGAACGCAGGGAAAGATAGCGCCCGTACAACTGCACGCTCTCCTCTACCTGCGCCGCCAGTTCACGGGTGGGAACCAGAATCAGCGCGCGCACACTAGAAGGACCACGCGCCGCGGTATCTGCGGTGGCGGACAGTTTGTGCAGAATGGGCATGGCAAAGGCAGCAGTCTTGCCGGTACCTGTCTGCGCACCGGCCAACAGGTCGACGCCGGACATGACCACTGGGATGGCCTGCTCCTGAATGGGGGTAGGGGTAGTGTAACCGCGCTCGGCCGCAGCACGCCAAATGGGCTCAGAAAGCCCAAGGGATTCAAAAGATGACATAATTTTTTACTCCGAAAACACCGGCCTCGCCACAGGGGCGCCAGTCTATGGCAGACGCTTCATCAAGGTGGGGACCAATGCGACGCGCGTCATGCAGACTGAGGCATGACGGCAGGCGGACTTTAACAGAACATACCGATCATTACGAGCGATAAACGCATTCAGTCGGCAAACTTCGCTACCTGGCTGGATGTCATCATACTGAAATATTCACCTGCTACACTCAGGGCATGACCAGGCGGAATGAAGCACATGAATAAGGCATGGCAAGACCTTCAGGAAGCCCTTGAAGGGCTGCACACGCGGATTGTCCAGAGTGAAGCAACCCAACTCACTCTTTTGGAGCAGCAAGATCCCAGTCTTCCCTGGCATCCCGGTATCCGTAACATGCTGCACTACCTGGCCCTGCGTAGCGTCGATTTGCGTCCCCTGCAAGATGCCTTGTCAGATGCCGGACTCTCCTCTCTCGGTCGCGCAGAAAGTCATGTACTTGACAGCGTGCAGTGTACCTTGCAGATATTACGCGCCGCCCTGCAAATGCCGCCTGCCGACTTCAGCGGAACCACGGCCATCACGCGAGGGCAAGGCCAGCAGGCCCTTACGAACAACACGCTGGCCCTGCTCGGCAGTCCGCCCCACCAACGCAGCACCCACATCATGGTGACGCTATCCGGCGATCGCGTTGACGATTCTGATTTTTTCCGCAATTTATTAACTGCCGGCATGAACATCGCACGTATTAACTGTGCCCATGATGACCAGGCCATATGGCAACGGTTGGCTGAGCAGGTCCGCACCGCGAGCCGGGACACTGGTCAGCCCTGCCGGATTCTCGCCGACCTCGCCGGGCACAAGATTCGCACCGGCCCGCTTCCCGAAGTTCCGGGAGTGATCCATTTGAGTCCTGAACGTGACCGCCTCGGTCGCCTGCAAACGCCAGCACAAATGACCGTGCTGGCCTGCCATAAGGAGGTAGCGCTTAGTCCCGCAGGGATAGATTGCCTACTCCTTATGGCATCCGGCAGCGCCATGCCGCAGCAAGGCGAAGACTTGCTCTGCCACGATGCCCGCGGCAAGGAGCGTGTACTCGTGGTTGAACGCATTGAAGGTCAGATCATCACCTTACAGGCCATGCAGGGCTGCTACTTCACTGCGGGGAACCCCTGGCAAAGCCGGCGTCGCCGCCATGTGCAAGGACACTTTGTGGGCATTCCGCAAAGCGCACTCCCTCTGCATCTGGAAGTCGACGATCAGCTCCTGCTGCAAAGCCAACCAGGGCCCGGGGCACCGGCACAGAAGAGTCGCCCGGCACGCATCGCCTGCACCCTCCCGGAAGTCGTTGCGCAACTGCCCGTCGGCCAGGCGGTGTGGATGGACGACGGCAAAATTGCCGCCATGGTCATGGAACAGGGTCCTGAAGGTGCCTTGCTGCGCATCACCAAAACCAAACCAGGGGGTGCCCGCCTGCAAGCAGGCCGTGGTCTCAATTTTCCCGGACTAGCACTGAATCTTCCGGCCCTCAGTGCCAAGGACCTGGAGGATCTGGACACCATTATTCCTTTGGCGGATCTCATCGGTTTTTCTTTCGTAGAGAGCGCCGAACACATGCGTGACATGCTGGAAGCCCTGCGTCAGCGGCAAGGTGAACACTTGGGTGTTATCGCGAAAATAGAAACCGCTGGCTCCTTTCACAAACTACCGGAGATACTGCTGGCCGCCCTCGGACGCCAACCGATGGGTGTAATGATCGCGCGCGGCGATCTGGCTGTAGAAGTGGGCCCTGAACGACTGGCGGAAGTACAGGAAGAGATTCTCTGGCTGGCAGAAGCGGCGCATTTGCCCGTCATCTGGGCCACCCAAGTGCTGGAACAACTCACCAAAAAGGGCATCATCTCCCGGCCCGAATTCACCGATGCGGCCATGGGTGTGCGCGCCGAGTGCGTGATGCTCAACAAGGGTCCTTATGCGGTGGAGGCCGTGCATACGCTGAACGACATTCTCATCCGCATGCAGGCGCATCAACACAAAAAATTCAGTCGGTTACGTGCCCTGCATTGGGGTGCATCCACAGTATCGGCAAGTCAGTGACTGGAACTACCGCGCCGACGCTGGGTACGGCGGCTGCGGATTTGCCACAGGGTCAGCAACAGTCCCATCACCACAGAGGAAATCACGGCGATAAACAGTACCAGCGGCGGATGCACGGCAACCAGGGCAACAGCCAGCACCACCAGAATGGCTAACGCAAAAGGCACCCGCCCATGCAGGTCGAAATCCTTGAAACTGCGGAAGCGGACATTACT
>NZ_JBYCKR010000067.1:0-11488 GCF_057473505.1 Acidithiobacillus sp. TH-A35
TCAGCGCTGCTACAAACCGGGCAATAGCAGGCAATCACTGGTGTTCCGGCACTGGATCCCGTACCGAGGAACACAATCTTCATGCCGCTACCGCGTGCTTAAACAGGGCGTGGAAATTGGCCGTGGTCTGCGCGGCGATATCCTCCAGCGTCTCACCCCGCAACGCCCCGAGAAGGGCCGCGACATGCGCGACAAAAGCAGGCTCGTTGCGCTTGCCGCGTTGCGGCATGGGGGCCAGATAGGGCGCGTCCGTCTCCACCAGCAGGCGATCCGCCGGCACCTTCCTGGCCACCGCCTGCAATTCAACGGACTTCTTGAAAGTCACAATACCGGAAAAGGAGATATAAAAGCCCATATCCAGGGCCGCCTTCGCAAAATCCCAGTTTTCGGTGAAGCAATGGATGACGCCACCGGCTGCCGCCGCATCTTCACTGCGCAGCATGGCGATGGTGTCCGCCGCCGCCGCACGGGTATGGACGACCAGCGGCTTTCCCGTAACCTTGGAGGCGGCAATATGCCGGGCAAATCGCTCCCGCTGCCAGGACAAATCCCCTTCACTGCGGAAATAATCCAGGCCGGTCTCGCCGACGGCCACTACTTTGTCTGCCGCCAAGGCGGCGAGCAGATGCCCCCATTCCGGGGTCTCTACTGCGGGTTCATTGGGATGCACACCCGCCGCCGCCCACACGCCGGGGTACTCGGCAGCCAGCGCCTGCACCCGCGGCCAGTGCGCCTCGACGACCGCCGCAATCAGTATTTCTTGCACCCCGACTGCCTGGGCACGCGCCAGAATAGCGGCCCGGTCTACATCAAAATCGTCGAAATCCAGATGACAGTGGGAGTCTACCAGCATGCGTTTATGACCTTCTGGCGGATTCAGGCGAATTTTTCCTGCCCGACATGCTGGGCAGACAGATTCCGCCTTTGCCGGGCCGCCTCAAAGAGGCAAATCCCGGTAGCGACGGACACGTTCAGGCTTTCGATGGCTCCCATCATGGGAATATGCGCCAGATAATCGCAGTGCTCGCGAGTAAGGCGGCGCAAACCTTTCTCCTCCCCACCCATCACCATCACCAGCGGCATATTCAGGTCAAGCGTATAAAGACTCTGAGCCCCCTCCCCCGCCATCCCGACCAGCCAGAAGCCCGCCTCTTGCAGAGCAGACAAGGTTCGCGACAGGTTGGTCACGGTACAGACCGGAACGCGTGACGCCGATCCGGCAGACGCCTTGCGCACGGTGGCATTGACCGGACAGGCATTATCCTTGGGCAGAATCACCGCATCGACCCCCGCTGCTTCCGCACTGCGCAGACAGGCACCGAGGTTGTGCGGATCAAGCACACCATCCAGCACCAGCAGGAAGCCACGGCCGTCCAATTGCGCAAGGATCGTCTCGAAGTCCTGCCCGGGAAAGGCGCGCAGCAAGCCGCCCACGCCCTGATGCTTGTCGGTATTCAGCCTCCGCCCCAGTGCCGTGCTCCGCCATTCATGCACTGGCAGATGCTGTTCTGTGGCCTTTTGCAGTAACGGCGCGACACGGTCATCGGCCCTTCGCTCAATCGCCACCCAGAGCTCCAGCAATTCTCGCGAATCCAGCGCGGCGCTGACCGCGTGGATACCGTAGAGGGATTCTTCAGTCACCCGGCACTCCCGCCAACATCGTGAAAACTTCAGGATTACGCTGGGAGGGCGGCACACAAGGCAGACCGACGCGCGCAAAGGCCGCTGCTTCGTCAGGTGCCGGGTTCTGATCCCAGCCCGGCAAGCTGCGACACACCGCGACAAACCCGGCTGGCCCCGTATGGGCGATCTGCGCAAAACCCAGGAATTCGGTCGGGGCCTGATAAAATTTTACCTCGATGCCTTCCTGACTCCATGCCTCCCGCTGCCCGGAGGCAAACCCCGCAAACAGGGGACAGGCAGCAAGTGCGACGTCCCACTCGTCCGGCATCAACACGCCATCGCGGAGAAATTCCAGGCGCGGCAGCGGCCATTCACCCCGTCGCAAAGGGCCGGTACGCTGCAATCGCCATCTCTGCCCTGCAGCCCAGGCGAGAACGCGCGACTCCAGATCCAGATACACCGACAGCGGTAGTATCATTAGCAGGGCACAAACTGCAGGAAACCGTCAAAATGCGCGATTATCATACGGACTTAGAAGCTGTCGAAAATATCGTCAACGATATTGTCCGCCACCGCGAAACCCGCACCCAGACCCAAACCGGTCATGACATTACCCAGGAAACCGCTGCCCATACCCGGCTGTCCCTGCATGGGCGCATTCCAGGGACGCTGCTGCCCCATATTGGGGTTCATACCACCCTGCTGCCCCATCCCCTGCATCTGCATTTCCAACTGCTGGATACGCTGCACCATCTGCTGCAGCATCATCCCCACATTCTGCTGCTGTTGTTGCAGGTTTATGGCTAGGCTGCGCAATTCCATACTGATCTCGCGTCCGGTCATATTATCCGGTGCCATGGCGTTCACCCGTCCGGCGACCTGCTGCAAGGCCTGCAGGTTGTTCTGGGTCTGCTGCTGCAACTGATTATATTGTTGATCCAACATTGAGTAGTCCATAATGTGCTCCTGATTTCGTAAAGATAATACCCATTGGTTAGATGGGCGGAAAGCCTGTACAGTTCCACAACCGCGGTGATCTGCGCAACTACTCCTGCAAGCGAATGCGCCGCTCCCAGGCACGCCATACCCCGCGCGCCAACAGCACCAGAATAGGTCCGATAATCAGGCCGATCAAGCCGAAGGCTTCCGCACCACCAAGAATACTAAAGAACACTAGAAAGAAGGGGGCCTGCGTCTGCGATCCGGTGAGCAGTGGGCGTACCACCAGATCCGCCACGGTAATGACGACCAACCCCCAGGCGAGAACGAGCAGGCCGGCGATCCAATGCCCCGTAAAAGTGAGCCAGAGGGTGGCCGCGCCGACTACGGCCGTGGCGCCAAAGGGTATCGGCGATATCAGTGCGGTAGCGACCAACCAAAGGGGCCACATGCTCAGGCCGGCAACAGCGTAAGCGATACCAATAAACATGCCCTCCACCACACCCACACCGATGAGGCCGATCAGCACCGAACGCGCGGCATCCCGGCAGGCGGCCAAAAACCGATCGCCACGATCACGGCCCCAGAGTTGTGTAGCCCCCAGGTGCAGCGCCTCCGTGAGACGCTCACCGTGCAGGGCCAGCGCAAACACGGTCAGTGCCGCAAAAAACGTATGTAACGTAAATATCCAGAGCTGACCCAGAGAATCGGTGACGAGGCCGGAATGGGCGCTGAGGAGCGCGGAGAGAGAGGCACCGTTCAGCCCATGCATATGGCTGAGCAGCCAATGGCCGACGTAAGGAATCTGCATCACGCCCGGTGGCACTTCGACGAGCGGACCACCTGACTGCCAGCGGAAGATGAGCAGCGCTACCTGGGGCAATACAGAATCAACGATAATGACTGCAGGAATGATGATGATAGCCACCCATGCCAGGGCGTGTATAAGCGAACCCAGCCAGCGCGGCAAACAGAACGCACGCTCCAGGCGCAACTGCCAGGGCCAGCCCACTGTTGTCAGCACAGCCCCCATCAGCAGGGGGCCGGCGAATGGACTGAGGGTGTATGCGGCGCCGGCATAAATCAGCAGCAACACGAACATGCCCCAATTGGCGTAGCGTGATGGCTTTTGGCTTTTTTGCACCCCATCCCCCTGGTGTTAATCTACAATGGAGTGCAAAGATACCATAGTGCCGTGCCGATGGAAATGCACATAAGCGTCAGAAAAACCGACAAGATTGACCGATCAGTGAATATGAATACCGGCGCGATCCCAGACCGGCTCGACACCGTCGGGCAAGGTGAGCAGATGACCGATGGCAGCATGACCAACATCCGGGCCATGGAAGTCGGAGCCGACCGATCCCGCCATGCCCAGTTGTCGGGCGAGACGCCCCAGATGCTCACGATCCCCGGCCGCCTGACTGCCAGAGCAGACCTCAAGGCCGATGCCGCCCGCATCCCGGAACTCGGTGAGCAAGGCACGCAGCCGGGTACCGCTGAGTTTATAGCGACCAGGGTGGGCGAGAACGGCGGATCCACCTGCCGCGTTGATCCAGCCAACCGCCTCGGGCATGGGAATCCAGTCGCTGGGCACGTAGGCCTTACAACCGCGCCCAAGATATTTGCCAAAGGCCTCATTCGCGTCTGCACAATATCCCTCACGCACCAGCCAGCGCGCAAAGTGGCTACGCCCCACCATGCGGCCGCCCGCCATCGCTCGCGCTCCGGCTTCTGCGTCAGGAATACCGGCACCGTCTAATAAACGTCCGATTTCTAAGGCACGCCAGTCACGGAAGGCCATAATCCGACTCAAACCTTCCTGTAAGATGCCATTCGCGGGGTCAATAAAAAGGCCGACAACGTGGATACCCTGGGTGCTCCATTCGCTGGAGACTTCAACGCCGGGGATAAGTTGAATATCCAGTGCCGCCGCCTGCACACTGGCCTCCGCAAGCCACGCAGTGTTGTCATGGTCAGTCAGCGCCATGACGCGCACCCCCGCCGCATGCACCCGCTGCACTAGGTCGCTGGGCGTCATGGTGCCATCGGAGGCGAGGGAGTGCATATGCAAATCAACAGGAGAAACGGGGTTTGGGTGCGACATTGAGAAGATTCCTGAATAAAGAGGATGCAACTTGCTGCGGAATTCCGGCACCATTCCATGCTAGCATAACACGCTCAGCTCTTCATCTGAGCATATCGGAGGCGACAGTGGCTCTCATCCTGGACATCTCAGGCGCACAAAAGCGCTTTGAACAATACGCCAAACCCATCCTTGGGGCCTTTGCCGAGAGCGGTATCGCCAGCGGAGAGCAGATCACCCCGCCAATGATTGTGGACGCCCTGCGCCAGCTTTTCGCAGTGCTGACAACGGATGTTGCCTCCTGGGACCCTTCCCTGCCCGCCGACGAGCCGGAGCGCATCGGCGACCTGGCCATCGGTCTGCTGATGGATCTCGCCACCTGGGCCGAGCGCCTGGGTGAGCGTCAGGCGAAGGCGGCCCTGGAAATGATCACCGTCAGTCTCGCAGCATGGGTATGTAATCAATGCGGCGCCATCCATACGCTGGAGCCTATCGTCAACGGTCTGGCCATTCTGGCCAATAGTCGCGGCGAGCCCGACGAACTGCGTTCCCTGGCCCAATTGATGGGCAAGGTGAAAGAAGCCGCATCCGCAGACTATGGCACCGATCTGGATGGCGCAGATCCACACCGCCCCTGGCGTATTCTGTTATTGAATTGGGGCATCACGGCGACGCGTGCGCAGGATCCAGCGGAAATGCGGTGTGCTTTTGCAGCATTGGTGCATCATTTACCTGCCGATGCGCCATTATTCTTTCGGGAAGGACGCCAGCAAGTGGCTCAAGGTGATTATTCGGATGAGGTGAAGGCGGTCATGGAAGAAGCGGCAAAACGTGCCGGACATAGTCTGCACTGAATCCCAATAACATGGCCCGGACGCCAATCCGGGCCATGTTACCTGTTCACCCACGCGGGTTCCTGCGCTGGGCGCAAACAGGATAACCGGCAATCAGAGCTCTTTGCCGTGATGCGCCAGGAAGTCGGCAACACCTTCACTGGTCGGCTTCATGCCCGCTTTGCCCTTCTCCCACTGTGCCGGGCAAACTTCACCGTGCTCTTCAGAGAATTGCAACGCGTCCACCATACGGATCATTTCGTCAATGTTGCGGCCCAGGGGCAGGTCGTTGATTACTTCATGGCGTACCACACCTTCGCGGTCGATCAGGAAGGAGCCACGCAGCGCCACCTCATCATTGAGCAAAACGTCATAATTGCGCGCGATACTCTTGGAGAGGTCCGCCACCATGGGGAGCTGGATGTGGCCAATGCCGCCCTTCTCTTCCGGCGTGTTTTTCCAGGCCAGATGGGTGAAGTGGGAGTCCACGCTACAGGCGATGACTTCCGTATTGCGCGCCTTGAACTCCGAGAGACGGTGATTGAACGCGAGGATTTCCGAGGGACAGACGAAGGTAAAATCCAGCGGATAGAAAAACAATACGGCATATTTTCCCTTGATATACTGAGAAAAATGAAAAGCTTCATTGATAGTATTGTCGCCCATGACCGCGGGGGCCACGAAATCGGGAGCAGCTTTGCCTACTAATACAGCCATCGTGTTTCTCCTCTGTTGAAACGGCAGGATGAAGTCCAGATTTTTACTATAGCGAACTTTTTCATATTTCGCTACGTCCAGGCTGCGGAGGATATGGGCAAACTCCCCCCAGTGGGCAGCACGCACTCCTTAGGCTAGAATAGGCCTCCAGCCCGCCGGGCGATCCCGGTCATAATCCATTAGACTAAAATGTGAGGAGCTTGGCCCCCATGACTTACGTGGTGACTGAATCTTGTATCAAGTGCAAATATACCGACTGTGTAGATGTCTGCCCTGTGGACTGTTTCCGCGAAGGACCGAATTTTTTGGTCATCGACCCCGATGAGTGCATCGACTGCACCCTCTGCGAGCCCGAATGTCCTGCGGGTGCCATTTTCCGCGACGATGACCTGCCCGAAGGGCAGGAAGAATTTGAGGAAATCAATGCCCGCCTCGCCAAGATCTGGCCGGCCATCGTTCAAAAGAAAATGGCGCCCGAAGATGCGGATGCCTGGCTGGAAGTAAAGGATAAACGGGGCCTGCTCGAAGAGTGAGCAACGCTGGCGCGCCCGCCGCGTTGCGTTCTCCCAGCTTTCGTCGGCTGCTCGGCCTGGTCCGCGCATATCGCGGCCGCATCCTCTTCGCCATGCTCTTCATGGTGATTTCCGGGGCGGCCACCGGTGGGGTAGCCTACATGATCAAACCGGTTCTCGACCGGATCTTCATCGACCGCAACGCCAGCATGCTCATCTGGCTGCCCCTGGGCGTCATAATGATCTACGCCGTTAAAGGCGGCGCCGATTACGTACAGGCTATCACCCTCGTCCGGGTGGAAGAAGACGTTTTGCGCGGTCTGCGCGAGCGTCTTTTCGCCCATACCCTGCGCCTGCCCCTCGGCACCCTCATCGACAGCAGTCACGGTAGCACCCTGTCGCGGATGAGCCTGGATCTGACTTTATTGCAGCAAGGCCTCTCGGTGTTGGCGCGCTTCTTTCTTTCCACCTTCCAGATCATCGCGCTCATGGCGGTAGTGTTTTACATGAGCTGGAAACTGGCACTGATCAGCTTCATCACTCTGCCCATCGCGTTTTATCCCCTGATTCGTTTCGGCCAGAAGCTGCGCCAGCGCGGCGAACGCCAACAAGAACAGATGGGTCAGATCATGGACCAATTTTCTCAAAGCCTGCGCGGCGCCGAAGTGATCAAAAGTCAGGGCGGTGAAGGCTTTGAGGCGCAGCGTTTCGGTGTTCAGGCGCGTCACTACTTCGACCTGATGATGCAGATTGCCCGCATCCAGAAGGCGACGGTTCCCGTCATGGAGATGATTGCGGCGCTGGGCATTGCGGTCATCATCTATCTAGGGGGCGATCAGGTGGTGAATGGCGGAATGACGACAGGGGCCTTCTTCAGCTTTCTGACGGCGCTGGGGATGATCTATGAGCCCCTGCGCCAGCTCTCCTCGGCCAACAATCAACTGCAACAAGGTCTTTCTGCTGCGGACCGGCTCTTCGCCTGGCTGGACCAACCGGCAGAGGCCAGCCAGCGCTCCCCGACGCCACGTCCCTGGGGCACCTGGCAGTGCCACGATCTCAAGTTACAATTGGGGGGCGAAGCGATTTTACGCGGTCTCCAATTCACCATACCACCTCTCAGCACGACGGCCATAGTCGGCCCCAGCGGCGGCGGCAAGACCAGTCTGGTGCGGGTGATGCTCGGTTTGCTGCCGGCCAGCGGGGGAGACATTACGGTGGCTGGGCGGTCCATCCGCGATCTCCCTGCCGGCGATTACCGGGGTTATTTCAGCTTTGTGGCTCAGGAGCCCGTACTCTTCAGCGGCACCGCCCTGAGCAATATCGCCTATGCCGATGCTCAACCCGATCACGAACGCGCCGAGGCGGCCGCGCGGCAAGCGCACGCCTGGGAGTTTTTAGCCCCAATAGGCGGGCTGGAAACGATGATCAAGGGCAATGGCGGCAATCTTTCCGGCGGCCAGCGCCAGCGGCTCGCCATCGCCCGCGCGCTCTATCTGGATCGCCCCGTGCTGGTCCTTGACGAAGCCACCAGCAACCTCGACAGCGAAAGTGAAGAACGCATCGCCGATACCCTCAGCGCCCTCCACGGCCGGAAAACCCTTATCATCGTCGCGCACCGCCCGCGCACTACCCGTCTCGCCGATCAGATCATCCGCCTGGAGCGTGGCCAGATCGTGGCCGAAGAACAGGAACACGGAGCCGCATAAGCGGCCTTAAACGTTCAGAAAGTTTCTCGCAACGATTGGCGCAGCGTAACTAAGGCCTCAGATAGACGCCGGTCGCCATCGGCATCCGGAGTGGAACCATAACGCTGGGCCAGATAGATTTCACGCACAGATTCCCACTGATCCGCGGGCACGGGCAACCGTTGCCAGAACAAACTCTCCACCCCCGGTCGAACGTCATTCAATCCCAAAGTACGCAAGGCACGCGCCGCACGCTGGCGCCAATATCCGACATCCTTACCCTGACCCGCCCGATGGCGGCGCCACAGCAGCCAGGCCATCAGCAGCAAAGCACTGCCCCCCGCCAGCCAGCAAGCCAGCGCGGCGTGCCGGTGCCAGTTCGGTGCCTTCGGCCAGTGTGGCGGATGGGCAAACGACTGCGCCATCTGCATCATTTGCAGGCCCGCTGACTCCCAGAGGGCACGCTGTTTGGCCGGGGTCAGGTCGATGACCATGTTGATCCACTGCCATTGCAACCAGTCCCAAAGCTGTTGAGCGCCGGGCACCACTGCGGGGGCTAAGGTCCCGGAATTGCTGCCCTCCTGACCGGGCACCGTCAGCGCAGGCGTCGCATCCAGCCGCACCCAGCCTTGTCCCGGTAGCCAGGCCTGTACCCAGGCATGGGCCATGCTCTGCCGCACAATCCAGTAGTTGCCCACCGGGTTGTACTCACCACCGTGATACCCGGTCACCACCCGTGCCGGAATTCCGTCCAGCCGGAGCAGCAGAGCCAATCCGCCCGCGTAGTATTCGCAAAAACCCGTATGGGTATGGAGGAGAAAATCCACCACGCCCTGCCCGTGGGGGTAACCCGTCGGCGCTTGCAGGCGGTAGCGGAAAGAGGGCTCATGAAACCAGTGCAGCAGACGCTGCACCACCACAGCACCGCTACCGCCCGCAAATCGTGCCGCCAACGCGCGCACGTCCGGGCTGGTGTCGGCAGGCACCTGCAGGGCCGCGGCGCGCTCCGCTGCAGAGAGCAGACGCGGTGCGGCAGGCGCAGACCAGACGATATAACGCATGAGCAAACCGGGCGCCTTGTCCAGACGCAATACGCCATCCGCCTGCTGCTGGTAGGTGACCGGGATATTCAGACGATAAGGCGCAGCTAGGGCAAACAGATAATTACTGTTATCGGGGCTTAAAACGATTTTCTGTCGAATGCCTGTGGCACCGGCGTCGGCAGATACAGCGCCCTGCACCATGGCGGCAGGTGGATCCGGCACCCAGCTCCGGCCCTCATCGCGCCAGAGGATCGCGCCCACCCAATATAAACTCTCCGGGTTAGCGGGCTGCGGACTGATCTGCGCCCGAAAAGCCGTGGCGGAGTCGAGGGCCAGATGCGCAATACGGTCTGGCGACAAATCCGCGCTGAAACCCGAATGCGCCACCCCCTGTGGCGGTGCCCAAGCCCAGAGCGGCGTCGGCGTACGCGGCAATATCAGAAAGAAAATGGCCGTCACCGGCAACAGCACCAGCAGAAAAACCAGACTGAAGACCAGCATGTAGCGGAAATCCCGCCAGTGCAGCCCTTCCGTCGTGCGCTCCACCGCTGCATCGGCTAAGGGCTGCCAGAGCAATCCCAGCAGGGACAGGTATAAGGCCGCCAACACAAAAATACCGAGCAGAACATCCACGCGCAGCCACGCTGCCACCCCCATGCCCAGCAGCACCAGCGCCGCCACCTGATAAAAGTCGCGCTGACTGCGTATTTCCAGTGCCTTCACCGCCAGCAGCACCAGCACCGCCTGACTGGCCATCGCCAGCCAGTTGCCCCATCCGGCCAGCAGCAACGCCAGCGCCAGCAGAAAAAGACCCAGCAGCAAGCGTTGCGCCGCACTGAACCAAGGCAGGCGCCCATGCCAGGCCCCATACAGCCCGAGACCGGTCGCCACGACCCAAGCCCCCATGGCCCAGAGTGCCGCCTCCGAACCCAGCGCGAGGAGCAAAAAGGCACCCATCAACGCCGCCAGTAAGGAGCCCACACTACGCGCGGGAAGCCGCAGACCAGGCATCAGCCCACCCTTCCCGGATGCGGCAAGCGCCGCAACCACTGTCCGGCAGAGCGTAGGCCCCAAGGCAGGGGAGCACGCTGATCAGCCTCCCGGAGCACCGGCAAAGGCGGCTGTTGCGCCAGCAGCAACAAGGCTTGATCCAGGCCCGAGTGTCCGCGACCCGTAATCATCCCGCCAGGCATCCGCAGTTGCCACGCCCAGCCTCGTTCCAGCGCGATGTCCAGCGCCGCGCGGAGTATTTGCAGGCGCTGCTCCACCAGCCAGCGTCGCAGCGTCGCGTCTTCCCAGTCGAGCAATATCCGTCGCTGCCCTGCCTGCTCCCGCTCACGGACAGGCAAGCGCAACGCGCCCTGCACGCCTAAAGACCAGTCCACCCGGCGCCAGACTACAGCGCCAAGCCCTTCTCCGGGCAGACGCTCCCGCACCCAGAGCAGATCACCGCTGCCGCCGGGCTCACCCCCCTCCGCCTCCTGCTGACCCAGATCTGCCGGTAGCAACGATGGCTCGCCCGCAGCGGGGGCCACCCAGGGCTGATCCGCTGACTCCATCGCCAGGTGCATACCGCGCCAGACAAAAGCAAAGGGAAAGGCGGAACCCATCCGTAGAGGGGGTAACGGCGGCTGACCGCGTAGGGGCGGGTGCCAGGTCAGGGCTACCAACGCTTCCTGGCGCGCACCTACGCGAGTCAGGGTGCGTCGCGCATCGCCTAAGCGCAGTTCCAGTAGCCACAGTGGCCAGGGGCGTGGATTATGAATGCGCAAGAGCAGATCGCCCCGCTCTCCTGCGGTAAAAATCTGGCCGGGCAGCACTGCGGCACGCACCCGCCAGAGGTTGGCGACGGCGACGAAACCGGAGAGCACCATAATGGCCAGCATCATGGAAACCAGCAGGAACAAGACATTATTACCCGTGTTTACGGCAGAAAAGCCGAGGGCCAGGGTTAGCCCGACAAAGACCTTACCAGGACGGGAAAGACGTACCTCCCGCCGTTTGCGACTCACGGGCCAAAACCCCAGGTATCCTGCATCAGCAGTGCCGC
>NZ_JBYCKR010000068.1:0-4355 GCF_057473505.1 Acidithiobacillus sp. TH-A35
CAAAGCTTTTAACAAGGCCAGCAAGGTGCCTTGAGGGACAACGTGTTTTCTTCCGACGACGTTGTGATAATGCTCCAGAACGCCATAGCTTTGGCACAGTGCACGGATCAGGTTTTTGTCGAAAGGCGCCTTCATGGGTATTGCTCCCCAGCGTCTTCATCCAGCAGACAGAGCACTCCCCAACCGGGGAGGCGTTTTTGTTGCAACAGGACTGTTGCCTCCTGTGGTTGCGCAAAGACCAACCGGCCTTTAGGAATCAGGTCCAAAAACAGGGGTTCAGGTGCCCATTGCCCGTAGAGAGAGAGTATGGCGCCGTCGGCCAAATGCCAGTGCACTGCCAGGCCGGTTTTTCCCAGAAGATGCCAAGTGCCGCTGTCCCCCGGGACTCCGGCGAGACGGAGCACAATCTCGTCCCTCCGGATCTGTAAAAGCCGGCGGTAATACTGTAACCAATCCGCGTGCGGGACGAGATTACGCTGTGTCCAATCCAGTGTGCTGGCGATAAAGGTCGATTCAGCACCAGGGTCTGGGATTTGCGCTGCTGTCTTCCCGGTGGAAAAATGCGCGAAAGCGGCAAATTCCCAGCGCCGTCCCTCCCGCACAGTTTGACTCAGTTCTTCACCGAAATCACAGAAGAACAGGAAAGGGCTGATGGCGCCGAACTCTTCCCCCATGAAGAGGAGCGGCACCGCTGGAGAGAGAAGTAACACTGCGACGGCAGCACGCAGGGCTGCGGCGGGGCAGAGGCAGGAGAGCCTCTCGCCCAGGGCGCGATTGCCAATCTGATCATGGTTTTGCAAAAAGTTGATAAAAGCGACGGGGGGCAGATAGGCGCTGGCTTCACCACGGGCACGATGGTCGCGATAGACAGAAGGTTGGCCCTGCCAGGCAAAACCCTCCGCCAGACAACGACCCAGATGATTGGTGGGCTGGTCGGAAAAATCCCTGTAATAGCCGTCCTTCTCCCCTGTCAGCAGCACATGCAGCGCATGGTGGAAATCGTCATTCCATTGGGCCCGATAGCCCCCTGATCCAAGATAGTGAGCAGCATTGTGATCATTTTCGAGCATCAGGTGGATCTGACGATCCTGCCCGGGTCCGGCGGCCACAGCGGCGGCGATTTCTTCCAGGATATCGGGATGGGAGTCGTCGCAGATGGCATGTACGGCGTCGAAACGCAGTCCATCAAAATGGTATTCCTCCAGCCAATACAGGGCATTATGCCGGAAAAAGTCGCGTACCACGCGGCTGTTCGGTCCGTCAAAATTGATGGCGGGACCCCAGGGAGTATGATGCCTTGGGGTGAAAAAATCCTCGGCATAGCGATGCAGCGCATTGCCCTCGGGGCCGAAGTGGTTATAAACCACGTCCAGGAAGACCATGAGCCCTTTGCCATGGGCGGCGTCCACCAGAGCCTTGAGATCTTCCGGCCCGCCATAAACGGCATCCGGGGCGAAAGGGAGCACGCCATCATAGCCCCAGTTCCGGCGGCCGGGAAAGTCTGCTAATGGCATAAGTTCCACCGCCGTAATGCCCAGATCTGCCAGATCATCCAGGCGTTCCATGGCGGCCCGGTAAGTCCCTTCGGGGGTGAAGGTCCCCACATGGAGTTCGTAGATCACGGTCTCATGCCACGGTCGACCCCGCCAACGGTCATCCTGCCAGGCGTAGGCGGCGGGGTCGATGACCAGCGACGGACCCTGGGCATCTTCGGGTTGATATCGGGAGGCGGGATCGGGGACGGCACTCCCGTCGGGCAGTAGGAACTGATAACAGACGCCGCTGCCTAGGCCCGGAGCGAAGTGGTGCCACCAGCCACCAGCCGCGCTCTCCATGGTGCGCCGTTTCTTGCCGCCCGCCCAGGACAGAACGATCTCCAACTGCTGCACGCGCGGCGCCCAAAGCCGAAAAAGGACCCCTTCCGCCTCCAACATTGCCCCAAAGGGCATGTCGTGGCGGCGGATCATTTTCTCATTCCTCCGTGATGCAGGAGGACGAGGGAACGCCCTTGCAGCGGATAGCTCTCTCCACTCTGCTGCACCCCTTTGGCCGCGCCGTCGTCCTGAGCGGTATCCAGCAGGAGTTCCCAGGATGATTTGTCATCAGGCAGCGACGGCAGAGTAAAGGGTATACCATCGTGAAAGGCATTCAGCAGGAGCAGAAAATCCTCGTCCTTTACCGGCCGACCCTGTGCATCCAGATCTGTGAGCTCCGTGCCCGCCAGGTATAAACCCAGGCAGTGTGCGTCACCTTCCTGCCAATCTTCGGCGTCCATTTCTCGTCCGTCGGGATGAAGCCAGATGACATCCATAGTCTGGTCTGGCGCTACGGCCTGGCCGCGGAAAAAATGCCGGCGTCGCAAGCTGGGATGATCCCGGCGCAACTGGATTATTTGTGTGAGGAAATCCAGTTGCTTTTGCTGCACTGCGTTGACGTCCCAACTCAGCCAACTCAAGGGGTTATCCTGGCAATAGACGTTGTTGTTGCCCTGTTGACTGTGGCTGAGTTCATCACCCGCCAGCAGCATGGGTACCCCTTGGGAGAACAGCAGACTGGCCAGAAGATTGCGCTGCTGCCGAGCGCGCAGGGCGTTAACCTCAGCGTTATCCGTCTCGCCTTCGGCGCCGCAATTCCAGAGAAGATTATTATCGCTGCCGTCCTGATTGTCATTCTGATTAGCTTCGTTGTGTTTTTCGTTGTAGCTCACCAGATCATGCAGGGAGAAACCATCATGGACGGTAAGGAAATTGATGCTGGCGGTGGGGCCGCGCCCGGCCCTGGTATACAAATCAGCGGAGCCGCCCAGACACGCGGCAAGTCCTCCCAGTTGTCCGTTGTCGCCTTTCCAGAAGGCCCGCAAAGTATTCCAGTAGCGGTCGTTCCACTCCGCGCAGCCGGGCGGAAATGCACCCAGTTTGTAACCACCTTTCCCCAGGTCCCAGGGCTCAGCAATGAGCTTGACCCGGGCGAGCACGGGATCCTGGAGCAGGATTTCGAAGAGTGGTCCCATGCGGTCGCCAGGACGGAAGGGGCGCGTCAGAGAAACGGCGAGATCGAAGCGGAAGCCGTCCACGTGCATTTCTTCCACCCAATAACGCAGGGAGTCCAGAATAAGCTGCGTGACCCTTGGGTGATCGGCATTGAAGGAGTTACCACAACCAGTGGTATCGGTGTAATAGCGGGGCTTATTCGCTACCAGGCGATAATAGGCGGCGTTGTCGATACCGCGGAAGCTGAGGGTGGGGCCCAATTGGTTGCCTTCGGCTGTATGATTGTAGACCACATCCAGAATCACCTCGATACCCGATTTATGGAGTGCCTTGACCATTTCCCTGAACTCGTCGATTTTACCGCTCGCCAGATACAGGGGATGGGGTGCGAAAAAGCCCAGGGAATTGTAACCCCAGTAGTTGCGCAGCCTACGCTCCACCAGATCGCGGTCATCTACAAAAGTCTGTATCGGCAACAATTCGATGGCGGTCACTCCGAGCTTTTGTAGGTGCCCGAGTATGGGCGCTGAGGCAAGGCCGGCACAGGTCCCGCGGAGGTTTTTGGGAACCTTGGGGTGCTGCATACTGAGCCCACGCACATGGGCCTCATAGATAACCGTGTCCGACCAGGGGGTGTGCGGCGGCCGGTCATCGCCCCAATCGAATCGGTTATCCACCACGGCTGCCTTGAGCATCTGTGGAGCATTATCCCGCTTATCTAACGACAGATCCGCTTTGACGTTGCCGATGCGGTAGCCGAAATGCGCGTCATTCCAGTCCAGTGTGCCCACAATCGCCTTGGCGTAGGGGTCCAGCAGAAGTTTGTGGGGATTGCAGCGTTGACCCTGTTCGGGTGCATAGGGACCATATACCCGGTAGCCATAGACAAGGCCGGGCTTAGCATCAGGCAGATAGCCGTGCCAGATTTCGTTACTTTTCTCGGGTAGGGGGAGTCGATGCGTCTCCCGCTCCCCCTGAGCATCGAACAGACAGAGTTCCACGCGCTCGGCCTGCCCGGAAAAAAGCGCAAAATTGATTCCATTGCCATCCCATTCTGCGCCTAATGGATAGGAATGACCCGGCCACAGTGCAGGTTTCCTTTTCATTTTTGCACGCCCTTCATGTCAAAGCAGCCCAAATAGCGTCGCCGGGTGTTTGTTCAGGTGCAGCGTCCATACTGGCCAAAAGAATCTGTAGGGTGCTGCGCAGGGAATCTTCTTGCAGTGGCTCTAGGAGCTCAGGGATGCCGTCCAGGAGACGCTCCCAAAGCGCCAGTTCCAGGAGACTTTCCCGGAGAAATACGTCTGCCGGATAAAACGCGGCCCCCGTCGCCACCTCGTTATAGGCGTGTGTGAAGGCGTCCAG
>NZ_JBYCKR010000069.1:0-6119 GCF_057473505.1 Acidithiobacillus sp. TH-A35
AAAAGCTTGCAGGCCGACGTCCCGCTTTCGTTGCGGTTTCGACGCCAGCGTTTATGAGTTTAGCATAAAAATGCCCCGGGGGAGATTTTGTTTGCACGGTTCCTTGGGCCGCTTGACCCTTGTCGTAGTCACCGATATAAATCGGTCTTGGAGATATCCAATGGAGAACAACGATGCGACTATGGCTGCGGAGCGTGTTGTTTATGGCGTGGTGTATGGCCCGGGTATTCGCTAGCCTACCTATGGTAGGCCAAATGGGAATGCCATTTGAGTGATACAGCGGCTATAGCGATTACCGCGTCACGCCAGCTACCCACCCGCTGGCCGACGACGCTTACGGCGATCGCTGTGCTGGTTTTTCTGCTTGCACCTTTTGCGGCACTGGTTTTTGCGACGGACTGGCACGATTTCCAGTTCGCTCCCGGTGATCTCGACGCCATCCGGGTTTCCCTGTTTTATAGCGGTCTGGCGCTCATGCTGGTGGTGCTGGCGGGGACGCCACTCGCCTGGTGGCTGGCGCATTATCATTACCGCGGCAAGTGGCTGGTGGACGCGTTGCTGTTGCTACCGCTGCTGACGCCGCCCCTGGCCATGGGCATTTTGCTGAGTTCCCTCTACGGACCTTATTCACCGGTGGGTGGTTTGTTCAGTCAGGCGGGGCTCTATTTGACGAATACTGCACCAGCCTTTGTGCTGGCACAGATCTACGGGGCCATGCCCTACTATGTTCTGGCGGCGCGAGCGGCCTTCGAGGGGGTACCCGAGGAGCTGGAGCAGATCAGCCGTACTCTGGGACGCAACCGCTGGCAGACCTTTTGGTGGGTGACGCTGCCTCTGGCGCGTCTGGGGCTGACGGCCGGGGTGGCACTGGCCTGGGTGCGCGCCATGGGGGAGTTCGGCATCGTGCTCATCGTGGCGTATTTCCCGCAGGGAATTCCGGTCAAACTTTGGGTCAATCTGCAGGATATGGGGCTGAGTGCGGTTTACCCCCTGCTCTGGGTTTTCTTCCTGGTCGCGGTGCCTTTACCTTTGTGGCTGGGGTTGCGCTCGCGCCGACAGGGAATGTTCTGATGGTGCAGTGCTAAAACCTATGGAAATTCGTTATCTGTTGGAAAAGCCGGTCACGCTGGATATTCAGATGCAAGTGCGGGATTTCACCGTCCTGCTCGGTCTTTCCGGAGAGGGCAAGACTATGCTGCTCAAGGCCATCGCCGGTTTGATTCCGGCGCATGGGCATCCTTTCGGTGGCCTTGCTGCCGAGCGGCGTCCTATCGGCTATTTGCCTCAGGGCTATGCGCTTTTCCCGCACCTGCGGGCTTGGGAAAACGTCGCCTTTCCGCTGCCCAGGGGCGCAGGCCGCCGCGCGCAGGCTATGGATTTGCTAACGCGCGTGGGGCTTGTCGATCTGGCAGAGCGTTATCCGGCGGCCCTCTCCGGCGGGCAACGTCAGCGGGTGGCGCTCGCCCGCGCTCTGGCCCGGCGTCCTGAGCTGCTGCTGCTGGACGAGCCTACCTCGGCGCTGGACATGGCCACCCGCGACGAGATTCTGGACGAACTCATCCGTGAGGTCCACGAATTTGGGGTGCCGGTGCTGGCGGTGAGTCATGATCCGCACCTGGCGATGCTCGCAGATCACATGGCGGTGTTGCTGGATGGGCGTATTGCGCAAGAAGGGCCTCCCCGTGCGGTGTTTGCGCGACCCGCCACTATGGGAGTAGCGCGTTTGCTGGGGTTTCGTAATTTCCTGGCGGGGCGCATTGAGGAAATAGAGGGAGCCGGAATGGTAGTGGCAGGAGCAGGAGCCGACTGGCGTTTACGTACCGGCTTGCAGCACGGCATGCATGCGGGTATGGCGGTGACTGTGGCCATTCGTTCCGAGGATCTCGTGCCGGGCGACGCTCTGGGCGTCTCAGCGCCGAATGCCCTGAAATTGAAGATCGTGAGCCTCCGGGAGGAGGGTGTTGCCTTGCGTGTCAGAATGGAAGGAGCTTTATCCTTGGATATGCTGTTACCACGCTTGCAGTGCGAAGGCAGGTCTCTGGTGCTAGGCACAGAGCTGTGGGTGCAAGTGGCACCAGAGTATGTCCACGTGATGGCAGGGTAACGTAGGCTACGCGTCCCCATTTTCGTAGTGCCGGGTGGTTTTTTGCAATCCATTGATATTGACAGGGTTGAGCGTTAGCGCCAGAATACGCCACTTAATTTCCCGCAGACGCGGGATCGTAGATATGGAGAGTAAAAGTTGGCCAATACAGCTCAGGCGCGCAAGCGCGTATTACAAAATGAAAAGCGGCGCTTGCACAACGCCAGTCTGCGCTCGCGCTTGCGCACCTATGTGAAGGGTGTGCTGAAGGCCGTACACCTTGGTGACCAGGAACAGGCACGCAGCGCGTTGCGCGCCGCGGAATCGGTCATCGACAAGACCGTTGGCAAGGGTGTGGCACACCGCAACATGGCGGCCCGCACCAAGAGCCGACTCTCGGCCCGCGTCAAAGCGATGGGTAACGTCGCTCAGTAAAGGCAGGTAGGCGCATCCCGCAGTCCAAGCGGGATACCGCGCAGAAGAGGCGATCCGGTTGTGTGGATCGCCTCTTTGCTTTTATGTGTGGCGAACGCGCTTATCAGGTTTTGCCGAGCATCTCCCGCAGGCGGGCGAAAGCGGCAGTGGGATCCATTTCTTCTTCGGGGTTCTGGTCGCCCTGCCAGTCCAGGTGCTCTTTAGGGATCTCCCGGAGGAAACGGGAAGGTTCCGGATGGACGTCCTGGCCGTAGCGGCGGCGTTTGCGACAGAGACTCAGAGTCAGGCGGAAGCGGGCGCGGGTCATGCCCACGTAGAAGAGGCGGCGTTCTTCTTCAATCTGCTCCGGGGTTTCGCTGTTGCGGTGGGGCAGCAGTTCTTCTTCGGCACCGACCAGAAACACCTGCGGGAATTCCAGCCCTTTAGCAGCGTGCAGGGTGGACAGGCGCAGCACATCGCGGTCGTCGTCCTCCTCGCGCTCCAGCACGTTGAAGAGCATGAGGCGATTGAGGATCTCCGCGAGGGTTTGCGGGCCTTCGTCCTGGTCCTGCAGGCGCTGCATCCAGTTCAGGAGCTCCTGAATATTCTCCCAGCGGCGCCCCACATCTTTTTCGTCGCCTTCACTCTGTAGATACTGCAGATAGCCGATTTCCTCGGGCAGGCTTTGCAGGGCTGGGATCAGTTCGGCTTTGTCTACCTCACCAGCCTTGAGATTCACCCAGCCGGCGAAGCTACGCAGGGCTGTGCGCGCCTTTTCAGGCAACTCCAGCGCGTCTTCCCAAAGCGCGGCGAACAGCGAGAGATTTCGCTCTTTGGCGAAGGCGCCCAAGCGTTCCAGGGTGCTGCTGCCGATGCCCCGACGGGGCGTGTTGACTGCCCGCAGGAAAGCGGGATCATCGTCGGGGTTGACCAGGAGCCGCAGGTAGGACAGAAAATCCTTGATTTCACTGCGTTCAAAGAAGGAGAGCCCGCCGGATATCTGGTATGGAATCCGGGCATTGCGCAGCGCCGCTTCAAAGGGGCGGGCCTGATGGTTGCTGCGGTACAGAATGGCGTAATCGCGGTATTCACCCTGCCGCTGAAAGCGGTCGCGGAGAATGGCATTGACCACTTGCTCCGCCTCGTCGGCCTCGTTGGCGCAGCGCAGGGCGCGGATACTGTGGCCATCGCCCAGCGTGCTCCACAAGCGCTTTTCAAAGAGGTGGGGATTTTGCGCAATGACCGCATTGGCGGCCTGGAGAATGCGGCCGGTGGAACGGTAGTTCTGCTCCAGTTTAACGACTTTGAGGTTGGGGAAATCCTGCGCCAGCCGATGCAGGTTGTCGGCAGCCGCACCCCGCCAGGAGTAGATGCTCTGGTCGTCGTCGCCGACCGCCGTCAGGTTGTGACGGGTGCCCAGCAGACTCTGCACCAGACGGTACTGTGCGCCGTTGCTGTCCTGATATTCATCCACCAGCAGATAGCGGATACGATCCTGCCAGGCGTGACGTGCTTCTGCGTGGCCTTGCAGCAGGCGGGTGGGCAGGAGGATGAGATCATCCAGATCCACGGCGTTGCAGGCACTGAGAGAGCGCTGATATGACGTATAGATATTGGCGGCCTCCTGACCGAGGCGGTCATCCGCATGCGCTTCCTCGGGGAAGAAACCGTCATTCTTGAAACGAGAGATACGGGCCTGGATCGCTTCGGCGAGATCGCTGGGGCCATTGGCCTCGCGGAGCAGGTTACGGACCATCCCCAAGCTGTCGCCAGGGTCAATGACGCTGAAGTTACCGCGATAACCCAGGCGCTCGATGTCTTTGCGCAGGATTTGCAGGCCGAGATGATGAAAGGTGGAGACCATCAGGCCGCGACTGTTATGGCCCTGCAAAGCCTCGGCGACGCGGCTTTTCATCTCGCGGGCCGCCTTATTGGTGAAGGTCACGGCGCAGATGTGTTTGGGGGCAACCTGCTGCTCGCGGATGAGATGGACGATTTTCCGGGTGATGACCCGGGTCTTGCCCGATCCGGCCCCGGCCAGCACCAGCAAGGGACCGTGGATGTGTTTTACGGCTTCCTGCTGTGGTGGATTGAGTTCAGCCATGGGCGTCATGCGGATGCAACGTGCAGCAGTTAATGATCGGCTGCCAATGTGGTTTGGGGCGATTCGGAGAATCCGCCCTTATAGGCCCACCAGATCACCAGCGGGCCGAGAATAATCATGGGCACGGATAAGACCTGGCCCATGGTGTAGTGACCGAAGACAAAGCCCAACTGAATATCCGGCTGGCGCGCGTATTCCGCGATGAAACGGAAGATGCCATAAAAGAGGACAAACATGCCGCCAACGGCACCGGCAGGACGCGCTTTGCGGCTGTAGATGGCCAGAATCAGCAGGAGCAGAACGCCCTCCAGCAGAAACTCATAGAGTTGCGAGGGTTGCCGGGGTTGCGGACCACCGGCGGGAAAGACCATGGCCCAGGGGAGGTCGCTGACACGGCCAAAAAGCTGATCGTTGATAAAGTTGGCCAGTCGCCCCAGACCCAACCCGATGGGCACGGCTGGCGCGATAAAGTCCAGAGTGGGCAGAAAGGCATGTTGCTGATGGAGTCGTGCAAATACCCAGCAGGCGATGACGACACCCAGGAGACCGCCGTGGAAAGACATGCCGCCATCCCATATGGCCAGCATTTTTATGGGATTGGCGAGATAATAGGGGAGGTTGTACCAGAGCACGTAGCCCACCCGGCCACCCAGAATGGCGCCGACGGCCACATAAAATTCCAGGTCGACGACCTGCTCTTTGCGCCAGTTCCAGTGCGCCATGCGGCCGCGCCGGATGAGCCAGACGGTGGCTATAACAAAGCTGATGATCTCCAGCAGACCGTACCAGTGGATGGTGATGGGGCCGAGCTGGAAGCCGACGGTATTGATATCCGGAAAATGCAGCATAGGGTCCTCGTAAATTCAGGCCACCATGGCGGAGCCCTGCGCTTCTGTCAAGGTGACGTCGTGGGCTTAGGCATGTCGACTGGGTCTCCAAGGGTTACTTTTGGGTGCCGGACTTCTCTTGTAAATAGATAGAGCACTAAGTATAAGTACCCTAATAATCTGGGCGGCTAAAAATACCGGAGGGATTCATGAGCAAAGACCTGTTGCAGGAAGCGTTTGCCCTGGCCCTGCATGACAGCGCACGGGCCTGGCGCCACGCGCTGGATCGTCGCCTGAAGAGTCTCGGACTGAGCCAGGCGAGTTGGATGAGTATCGCTTTTCTGGCGCGGGCCAAAACTCCCCTGACCCAGAGCGAACTGGCACATTGTCTCTCGGTGGAGGGGCCGACGGTGGTAGCCATGGTGGACCGGTTACAGCGCGCTGGATTGGTACGCCGCGAGATCGCCCCGGAAGACCGGCGTATCCGACGGGTGTTGCTGACGTCCGAGGGGCGGACCGTGTATGCGGAGGTGAAGCGTGTCGCTGGTGACTTCCGCCGCGAAATGCTGGATGGCCTGGACGCTGCAGAGTTGCAGCAGGCGACGGATCTCCTGCAGCGTTTGCAGCGCATTATCGAAGGATCCTTCCAATGACCGTGGAAAGCGCCGCAGTTGGCACAGAGGGGCTGAAT
>NZ_JBYCKR010000070.1:0-18902 GCF_057473505.1 Acidithiobacillus sp. TH-A35
GCGGTGGCGGCCACGGTGACCAACTGGGCGGCTATGGCCGGTGCCACACCGGTTTCCCGCGCCAGAATCCCGGTTTCCAGTTCGGCGTTGGGATAATCGAACTCGAAGCCGGTAAAGCGCTGCTTGGTGGATTGCTTGAGATCCTTCATCAGCGACTGATAGCCGGGATTGTAGGAAATCACCAACTGAAAATCCGGGTGAGCGCGTATCAGTTCGCCCTTCTTGTCCAGCGGCAGGGTGCGGCGATGGTCGGTGAGCGGGTGGATCACCACGGTGGTGTCCTGACGGGCCTCGACAATTTCGTCCAGATAGCAGATAGCGCCGTAGCGTGCGGCCACTGTCAGCGGACCGTCCTGCCAGCGGGTACCGTCCTTGTCGAGCAGCCAGCGGCCGACCAGATCGGCGGCGGTCATGTCCTCGTTACAGGCTACGGTGACCAGCGGTTTGCCGAGGCGCCAGGCCATGAATTCGACAAAGCGGGACTTGCCGCAACCCGTCGGTCCCTTGACCATCACCGGCAGACGTCTGCGATAAGCGGCTTCAAACAGGGCCACTTCGTCATGCTGAGGCTGGTAGAACGGTTCCTTGCCTACCAGGTACTGGTTCAGGATGGAGGAATCTGATGCAGTCATGCGGTGCTCCGTTTGCGGTTTGCCGCCAGAGGCGGCGAAACAGGGAATGGGTCGGTCTGAAAGCGGGCTGCGGGCTGCCGCCTTCAACAAAATCGCCCCCATGTGGGGGCGATTTCACCCGGTTGACCGGAACCGGTTTGAGTCAGAGGCTTACCGGTGTATGCCCAGCTTTTCGCGCCAGCCCGGGTAGAGCTTGTCGGCATCGCCCGGGAAGGATTCGAAGGCCCGTGCGAATTCCTTGTGCTCCCTGGCGTACTCAATGGGATCAGCACCCGCCTTCCAACACTCGTAAGCCTGACGCAGGGAGACCGCGCCGGCTGCCGGGCTGTCAATATGGCCGTAGGAGCCACCGCCTGCCGTGTTGATCACGTTGCCGTGGCCAAGGTTCTCGAAGAAGCCGGGCAGACGCAGGGCATTCATGCCGCCGGAGATGATGGGCGTGGTGGGTTTCATGCCATACCACTCCTGATGGTAAACAGGACCGTCACCACTGTCGCGCTCAATCATGTAGGCGATGTTGCGGTCGTCAGCACCGCCTTCCATCTTGCCGTAGCCCATGGTGCCCACATGAATACCGGACGCACCCTGCAGGCGGGACATCTTGGCCAGCACGAAGGCGGTGTAGCCGCGCTTGGCGCTGGGCGAGGTGATCATGCCATGGCCGGCGCGGTGATAGTGCAGATACTGGCCGGCATACTGGCGGCGTGCCGTGGTGATCATGCCCGGGCCACCGACGAAGCCATCTACCAGAAAGGCCAGTTTGTCGGCGTCGGGACCGAATGTTTCCAGGGCGAAGTCAGCGCGGGCGCACATTTCGTAATGGTCGTCGGCGGTGATGTTCATGGAGAACAGTTTGGCCTCACCCGTTTCGTCCATGGCGCGTTTCATGGCGTCATACACCAGCGGGATGGTCTTTTTCACCGGGGCGAAGACCTGGTTGCCCTGGGGCTCGTCATTCTTGATGAAGTCGCCACCGAGCCAGAACTGATAGGCCGCTGCGGCAAAGGGTTCGGGGCGCAGACCCAGCTTGGGTTTGATGATGGTGCCGGCAATATAGCCGCCGTCCTTGACCGGGCGGCCGAGGATGCGCCACAGATCAGAGATATCCTTGGCCGGGCCGTCGAACAACTGAATGGCGCGCGGGGGCATGAAGAAGTCGATCATCTGGCCGTGCTCGATGTCGCCCATGCCCTGGTTGTTGCCGATGACCAGGGTCAGAAAGGAGACGATCATCATGCGGCCATCGGTGACGTTGCGGTCGAACAACTCCAGTGGATAGGCGATGCGCATATCCTCGGTGGCTTCGTCGATGTGATAAACCAGCGCGTCCACGCCCTTGGTGAAGTCGTCGGTGGTCGACACCTCGACGTTGGTGCCGGTGGACGATTCCGCGGCAAAGTGGGCGGCGGCCTCCAGATAACCGTGGCCCGCCTTGGGCTTCATCTTGTAGGCCACCAGAATGTGCTTGCCAGCGGCGATGAGTTCTTCCTCTTTTAGGGAAAGATCGGCATAACGATTAGATTGATCCATGGTTGCTCCTTATGTGCATATTGATGGGAAAGATTGATTTTGTTGCTAACTTCATAATTTATCCGGAGTAACAGATATTATGACCAAGATATTTTTTATAATATTAATTGTATTATTATATCACTAAAAATAGTGCCAACATACCAAGTAAAATCTTATTTTATAGATAAGCAAAACGTTATGATTTGTTTCTGCCAACGCTTTGCCCACTGGTGGCCAGCCTTTGAACGTCAGGACAACACCCCGCATCAACCCTCCATCCGTTCCCCGGACACCTGCAACAGCCCGCGCAGCAGAGCGTCAGGGTCTGGCGGGCAGCCCGGTATCTGCAGATCCACCGGCAACACGGCTGCGACACCATCCATGACCGCATAACTGCCCCGGAACACACCGCCGCAACAGGCGCAGTCGCCGATGGCGATGATCCGCCGCGGTTCGGGCATGGCGTTGTGGCAGTCTTGTAAAGCCGCGACCATATGGCGGGTCACCGGCCCGCTCACCGTCAGCACATCGGCGTGGCGTGGGGATGCGGTGAAGCGAAAACCGGCCTGCTCCAGTCCATAGTGCGGACCGCTCAGGGCATTGAGCTCCAGTTCGCAGCCATTACAGGAGCCCGCATCCACATGGCGGACGCTGAGACTGTGGCGAAAACTGGAGGGGCTGGCGGATGCGGGGTCCCGCTCTGTCCGCGGCGGTTTTTCCCCGACTTTTCCCAGCCGCAGGACCTCGCGCAGTATCCGATACATCATCGTCTCCTTTCGGGAATCGCCTGGGCGCTGTGCTCAAAGATCATGGCCGCTGTAACTCAGGTTGAAAGATTTGTTGATGAGCGGAAAATCCGCGACGATATCGCGCAGGACCGCCTCTTCCAGTGCCGGCCAGAGGACCCATGAAGGGTCCTGGGGACGGCACTGGCGAATATTTCCCTGCTCCATGCGCAGCCAGAAGAATATCTCGCCCCGCCAGCCCTCCACCCAACCGACGCCTTCACCCGCGGCATCCCGGAGATCCAGCGGGTGGTATACGGTACCGTCGGGCAGTTTCTGGAGGATCTCCTCCTGTAAGCGCAGCGACTCGGAAATCTCCAGAAAACGCACGGCCATACGTGCCGCGACATCGCCTTCCGTGGCTGTGGCCATCCGTACCTGGAGCTGGTCATAAGGGGTGTGGGGGAACTGCACACGCAAATCCCAGGCCTGGCCGCTGGCTCGGCCGGCAACCCCCATGAGTCCCAGATGCGCCGCCCGCTCGGGGGAAATTACACCCAGTTGCACCACGCGGTCGCGCAGTCCGCCGTGTTCGGCGAGAATTTCCTGCAGGCGCCCGACGGCGGTTTTGAGTGCCTGCCCCGCACTATGGAGGGCAGCGATGGCCACCGCCGTGAGATCAAAGGCCACCCCACCGGGCAAGACCCTGTCCATGAGATAGCGATGCCCAAAATAGCGCTGATTCTCCCGCAGCAGGTCCTCTTTGAGGGCCTGAAACTGGGTCAGGGCGAAGGCCAACCCGGCATCGTTGCCGATGGCACCGAGATCGCCGAGATGGTTGGCCATGCGTTCCCGTTCCAGGCAGAGGGCGCGCAGCCATTGGGTGCGTTCCGGCACCTGTGCGTTGGCGATCTGTTCCACCGCCTGGGCATAACTCCAAGCATAAGCCACCGTGCTGTCGCCGCTGATACGTCCGGCCAGACGCGCGCCGGCTGCCACATCCAGGCCCTGGAAGAGGCGCTCCACGCCTTTGTGCGCATAACCGAAACGCTCCTCCAGGCGCAGGATTTCCTCCCCCAGGACCTGAAAACGGAAATGCCCCGGCTCGATGATGCCGGCATGTATGGGGCCGACCGGAATCTCGTGGGTGTCCAGGCTGGCCGCAGGCACGAAGGCATAGTCTCCGTCTCCGGCGGTACCGAGGTTTTCAGTGCGAAAATCCGCGCGCAGGGGAAATTGATCCGCAGGCCAGACGGCATGCCGCAGCCAGGGGCGGGTATCGTTCGTCCCTGTCGTACGGACGCCCAGCAGGTCATAGAGTGTCCGTTCCATGCGCAGGGCAGCCGGAAAGATAGCGGCCAGACCCGGACAGACCGCAGCAGCAGGGTCCACGATCATTTCCGTATGGATGATGCCTGTCTCGGCGAGAAACGCCGCGTGGATGAGATAACCGGATTCTTCGGCGCGACGCTCCTCGCCCCAGAGGGCCAGCAGGCGACCCCCCTGCGCACGGATATTCTCGGCGGCAAGCGGCCAATACTCTTTACAGAGGCGACCGGACCACACCGGTAACGTCGTGCCCCATTGCCGGAAATCAGTCAGTACGCGCAGTGCTGGGTTGGGCATGATGGCGTCCTTATCCGTGGAGGAGCAGAGCGGCATGCTGCATCCACTGGACCAGTATCCAGGGGATGGATACCCCGAGCACGATGACGAGGGCCAGTTGGATGAAGACCGGGATGATGCCGGCGACGGGCTGGCGGGCGATGCCTTCTGGAGCAGGCCCGAAGACCATTCCCTGCAGGCGCGGGAAAATCCCGGCGAAGGCTACGCCCAATCCCAGCAGGAGCGAAGGCGTGAGCCAGGGCTGGGCCTGCAACGTGCTGGTGATAATAAGAAATTCACTCAGGAAGAGGCCGCTGGGTGGCATTCCGAGGATAAAGAGCACCGCCAGCATGAGCGCCCAGCCCAGGAAAGGGCTGAATTCCAACAGGCCGCGGATGCGCTGGATTTCCCGGCTGCCGACACTTTGTACCGCTTGTCCGACCGAGAAAAACACGGAGGATTTGGTCAGGCTATGGCTGATCATGTGCAGTAGGCCCGCAAAACTCGCCAGTGGCGAGCCGATCCCGAAGGCGAAGGTGGCCAGTCCCATATGCTCGATGGAGGAGTAGGCGAAAAGCCGCTTCACATCCCGCTGCCGTAGCATGGAAAAGGCCGCCACCAGTAGGGAGAGCAAACCGAAGCCCATCAGCAGTCGACCGGCGAAGTCCGGACCCAGGGCACCATCCACCAGCACCTTGGCGCGCAGAACGGCGTAGAGGGCCACATTGAGCAATAGTCCGGAAAGTACCGCCGAAACCGAGCTGGGGCCGCTGGCGTGGGCATCCGGCAGCCAGTTGTTGAGCGGGGTCAGGCCGATTTTGGTGCCGTAGCCCACCAGCATGAAGATGAAGGCGATGGCCATGACCTGCGGCTCCAACTGATGGCGCACGGCTGCCAGATGGGTCCACAGCAATGCGTCCGCACCGTGCCCCATGATTTTCTGAGCGGCGAAATACAGCAGGATCGTGCCGAATAGCGCCATCGCCAGACCGACGCCGCAGAGGATGAAATATTTCCAGGCCGCCTCCAGACCTTCGGCGGTGCGGAAGAGGCTCACCAGCAGGACCGTCGACAGCGTGGCGCCTTCCATGGCTACCCAGAGGATGCCCATATTGTTGGTCAACAGGGCCAGCAGCATGGTGGCGAGAAAGGTCTGGAACATCGCGTGATAAAGGCGGACACGCCGGCGGGAGAGCGACCAGTGCGCAATTTCGTGCAGCATGTAGTTGCGGGAGAACCATGCCGTACTGAGCCCCACCACACCATCCACCAGTACCAGCACGATACTGAGATCATCCACCATGAATTGTCCGCCGCCCGCGGTAAATGCGCCGTCCCGCAGCACCTGTATAGTCAGGGCGAGGATAGCCAGCAGGGTAAGCGTATTGAGGCCGATGAACAGCGCTGCGCCCCGGCGTCCGTCGCCCCAGAGGGCGAGCAGGGGGATGCCCATCGCCGCACACGCCAGAACCAGCAGAATCAGCATTATTCCTCCCGGATATGTTCCAGATTCTGGAGATCCATGCTGTCGAAGGTCTCCCGTATCTGAAAAAAGAACACGCCGAGAATAACGAAACCGATCAGGGCATCCAGGGCTACGCCCAGTTCCACAATCATCGGCATACCCAGGGTGGCGCTGGTGGCGGCGAAGAAGAGGCCATTATCGATAGCCAGAAAACCCACGACCTGAGAAATAGCCTTGCGCCGCGTGATCATCATCAGAAAAGCGAGCAGTACGGCGGCGAGGGCAATGCCGACCATGCCGCGGGTCACGGTGCCGGTCAGGGCGGTGATGGGAGCGGCGAGGGAGAAGGCGAAGATGACCAGTGCGATGCCGGCGAGCAGGGTCAGGGGAATGTTGAGTACTGCCTCCACATCGCCATGCACCTGCAGTCGCCGTAGCAGGCGATGCAGGACCGTCGGGATCAGAATGGCCTTCAGGCACAGGGTCAGCGCTGCGGAAAACCATAATTCTGTCTGCCCGGTCAACAGCGCCACCAGCGCGGTGCCAGTCGCTAGGACCACTCCTTGCCAAGCGAGAAGGTGGATCAGGGTGAGGAGCCGCCGTTGCGCCAGCATGGCGAAAGCCAGCAGCAGGAGGAGGGCGGCGAGGAGCCTCAGCAGGGGGATGCCCCAGGCGAGTCCCTGTGTGGTGATCATCATGTCATGCCCCCAGCATGAAGAAACTCAGGAGTCCGACGACTCCGAGCAGAAAGGCTGTTGCCATGAACTCCGGCGAACGAAAGAGGCGCAGCTTGGCGAGTAGGGTTTCGACCAGCGCCAGGATAAGAGCAGCGGCCGCGAATTTCAGCAGCAGGATCGGCACGGTCAGGGGCAGTACCGCAATTTCTGCGGTGGGCACGATACCCCAGGGCAAAAACAGCGCAATACCGATGGCCACGTAGAGCACCAGCTTGATCTGCGCCCCCCACTCCATGAGCGCGAGGTGCCGTCCCGAGTATTCCAGGAGCATGGCTTCGTGGATCATGGTCAGCTCCAGGTGGGTGGCGGGATTATCCACGGGAATCCGCGCGTTTTCCGCCAGCAGCACCATGAAAAAGGCGGCGGCGGCGAAAACCATGCTGGGGTGCAGGGCGAAGTGCAGTTGCTCCAGATGGGCGACGATCACGCTCAGCGAAGTGGACCGGGAGAGCAGGGACGCCGTAAAGAGTGTGGCCAGCAGAGCGGGTTCCGCAAGCCCTGCGATCAGCATTTCCCGATGGGCACCCAGGGTGGCGAAAGGTGTCCCCGTATCCATGGCCGCCAGTACCTGAAAAACCCGCGCCAGGGCGAACAAACCCACCAGGGCAATGACATCGGCAGCCGGTGCCAGGGGTAGGCCGGTGGCGAGAATGGGGATGATCCCGGCCGCCAGACAGAACGCTCCGAAAATCCCGTAAGGCGCAAAGCGGAAGAGCCAGGACGTTCCTTCTGCCTGCAGAGATTCTTTATGGAACAGGCGATACAGATCGCGGTAGCTCTGCCAGCAGCCAGCCGGTCGCCGGTTCTGCAGGATCGTCCGCAATGCCCGCAGCAGGCCGGCAAAGAGCGGCGCCAGAAACGCCACCAGCAGCACCTGCGCCAGTTCCAGCAGTATGGCGGTCATCGCCAGATCGCCAGCAGGACCAGCAGCGTCAGGAAACTGTAAAGCAGATACAGGGTGATGCGACCCTGCTGCAGGCGCAGCACCTGAGCCGAGAGCCAGAGGACGATGCGGTTCAGGGGCTGATAGATGCCGCGGTACACCGGTTCGCCGATCCGTACCTGCCAGCGGCCGGCATCGTCTGCCTGCCGCTCCGCCTGATAGAGTGGGGCGAAGATGCGCAGGAGGGGTTGGACAAAGCCCAGTGGGCTATCCTGCATGGCCGGCGTCCGGACGGGAAAACCGCAGGCCCAGACCGGCACGCGCCGCAAGGGCCGGCCAAAGAGACTCCAGATCAGGAGAAAACCCAGACCCAGGGCGATCGCCATGCCGAGGAAGAAAATCACTGGACTATAACTGGCGCGTTGTGCGGAGACCGGGGTCAGCCATAGCCCTTGCTGGATGGCGAAGCCCTGGCCGAGCATCTCCAGCAACACCGGATGCAGCAGATTCAGCAGAACACCCGGAAAGAGTCCGAGAAACATACAGGCGAGACTGAGCAGGGCCATGGCCGACTGTTCCCAGCGTCCGGCCTCGTGGACATGCCGGGTGCCACGCGGCTGACCGAGAAAGGCGATGCCGTAAAACTTGACCATGGCATAGGCCGCCAGAGCGGCCGCCAGCACTACGCCGGCGGCCGCCAACGGCAATACCGCACTGAGGGTGCTTTGCGGCAGGGCGGGGGATAGCAGAAAGGCTTGCAGGAGCAGCCATTCGGAGACAAAGCCGTTGAGCGGTGGCAACCCGGCGATGGCGAGGGTGCCCAGGAGCATAAAAAATGCGGTCTGGGGCATCTGCCGGATCAGGCCACCCAGTCGATCCATGGACACGCTGCCTGCCCCGTGCAGCACACTGCCACTGCCGAGAAAAAGCAGGCCCTTGAAGAAAGCATGGTTCAGGGCGTGATACAGGGCGGCGGCCAGGGCCAGGGCCGCCAGGGCATTGAGCCCGTGCGCGCGGAAGATCAGGGCGAGGCCGAAAGCCACCATGATCAGGCCCATATTTTCCATGGAGGAATAGGCCAGCAGGCGCTTCATGTCGGTCTGGACGGCGGCGAAAAGCACACCAAAGAGGGCCGTCGCCAGGCCCACTACCAAGACAAAGGGACCCCACCACAGGGCCAGCTTGCCGAAGAAGAGAAAGTCCACCCGTAACATGCCATAGAAGGCCATCTGCAGCATCGCCCCGCTCATCAGCGCGGAGACCGGGGCGGGGGCGGCGGGATGGGCATCCGGCAACCAGATATGCAGGGGGAGCAGACCCGCCTTGGCACTGAAACCGAAAAAGGTCAGGAGAAAGGCTGCCGATGCCCAGAACGGGTTGAGGGGGGCGTGCAGCATGGCGCTGAATGGCCCGCCCTGGGCTATGGTCGCCCCGGCGAGGATGACGAAGCCCAGCAAAATGCTCAGTGCCCCCAAATGGGCGATGAGCAGATAGAGGAAACCGGCGTGTCGGCTGCCGACTTCTTCATGCTCCGTCACCACCAGGAAATACGAGGCCAGTGCCATGATTTCCCAGGCGACCAGAAAGGTGAAGGCGTTGGCCGCCAGCAGAACGAGCCCCATACCCAGCAGAAAACTGTGGTACTGGAGCATTAAACGGCGCAAGTCGGGTCCCGGTAAGGAGCGGAAATAGCCAGTAGCAAACAGTGCTACCGCGAAGGCCAGCAGTCCCAGCAGGATCAGGAAAAATCCCGAGAGGGGATCGATCTGGAAAGACCAGGGCAGAGCGGGGAGGGGGCCGTGCAGTTGCAGGTGGTCCGGAGTGGCCGTCAGCGCGGTGAATCCGGCAATGGTCAGCAGCAGGGCGACCACGCTGCTTGCGGGAAACACCAGTCGACAGGCAAGGGCTGGCCAGCCGCCCAGCAGAAAACCCAATAGCCCCAGACCCAGCCAGAGCAGTAATGCCCCAGTGGCCAGATCCAAGGGCAGGCAGGAGATCACTGGGCTACCACCACCAGCAGGGTCGTTGCGGAGTGGCTGCGGTTGTGCCAGTTGTGGGGCAAACGTGGATTATAGTAAATGGCGTCGCCTTCCCCCAGTTCCGTGGTCACCCCGGATTGCTCAAAAGCGGCTGTCCCGTGGATGACAATGGTGAACTCTTCTCCCTCGGCACTGGTATAGGGATGCTCCCCGCATTCTCCGCCTGGTTCGAGTACCATCAGCAGCGGTTGCATTTTTTTTTGCGGCAGGCCGCGGGCCAGCGGCTCCAGTGAAGCGTGGGAACCGGCACTGTAAAACTTGCGCCGGTCACCGCTGCGCATGATCAATGGCAAACCCGCCGTTTCTCCATCATCGAAAATCGCGACGATGGGGATCTGCAGCGCCGCGCAGATTTTTTCCAGCGTGGCGATGGAGGGGGAGTTCTGCCCGGCCTCGATCTGCGAGAGGGCGCTGGGTGAAATCTCGGCACGTGCCGCCAGTCCGCGCACGGACCAGCCTTTATCCTCGCGAAGTTGCCGAATTTTTTTGCAGACCTGTTCCATGGGCGGAGAGTGTACGTTAAAACACGCGCCATGCAATCTATTTTGGACGATAGTGATGAGCACTTCGTCAAAAAGACGCGGCGATGGCATCCTGTAGACGGCTAAATCTAATTCGCTCCTGTTCCAGTCGTAATCCGGGACGGAGGCGGTTGTCGCGGAGGATGTCGTAGAGGACGCGTTCGCTTTCGGCCAGGTGAGGCAGATCCTGTACGGTGGGCTTGTCTTCCTCTCCCCAGAAATCCTGATGCGTCATCAGGGTTTCTTCATCCATGAGCAAGGTCTGCACCTGCGGAAAGTACTTGCGCAAATGGTCGAGGATGGCGAAGCCGTGGGTGTCGATGTCTCCCCAATAATGGATAGCGCAGCGCGCAAGCCAGCGGGCCTGGGACAGTGCGTCCCAGCCGTAACCCGCGCCAAAAATGACGATGGCGTCGGAGACGCGGGGGAAGGCGAGGAAGTTGGTCTCATTTTCGGTGATGAAGACCCTGCGGACCGGCAGATCCAGTGTCGCAAAGTTGGCGGCGTCCAGGGTGATGTCGGGACAGAACGTGCCGGGGAGCAGCGTTATCCCGGCATCCAGCAGCCGAAAGCGGATGCGCGGCGCTTTATCGAGAAAGCCGTAGCGGGAGGTAAACTGGCTGATACCCCGATGCCCAGGGGCGATGGCCTCTGCGGGCAGGAGTGCATCGCAGAGTTCGGACAGCACCGCGCGGTGCCCTTCGATAAACTTGCTGTGGATACCGGGAATATCCACTTGGCGCAGGTAGATACCGGGGCGGGGATGGTCCGCCATCCAGTCCAGCACCGCCAGTAGTTGCGGCCAGACGGTAGTGTAGTCCAACGCCTGCAACGGTTTTCGGTGTAGCCAATCCAGCAGTGCAGGGTGCCGGAATGCCGTCGATGCCCATATTGTCCGAAAACGCCTGGCATCATGCTGCTTGCTGATCAGCGCGAGGGCATCTTCTGCGGTATCCACCCAGAGGGAGGCGGGCAGCCGTTGTGCGCCAAACACCCGGTGCTGAGTCTCGCGCCACTCGATGCGGATCTTCGGGATGGCGGTCAGGGCGCAGATCCAGTCACGGACGGCGGCGAATTGTTCGGTCAGCTCTGCTGAATTCGGGCATTTAAAGGTCAGCCGCAAGGGGAAAAATGCGGCATCGTCGGTCAGCGCCCGCAGCAACTCCCCGCGCTCCCAGAGCCGCTGAAGCTGCTTGCGGACGTTCGCCGCAGAGGTCCAGTTCACGGGGCGAAGTCTGCCTTGTGCGCACGGTATTCCGCGATAGGCAGATTACGCAATTTGGAGTCCTTGCCACCTTCGTTGTGAACGAAGCCGACGTGGGCGACGAAGGGTTCGATAATGTGGATTTTCTGTAGCGGCGTGACAATAAGTAGTTGCAGGTTCAGTTGCTGGAAGAGACGCAGACCGTACTGCGCCGACTCGTCGGAGCCGCGACCAAAGGCCTCGTCAATGACCACGAAGCGGAAAGAGCGGGAGCGCACCGCGCCCCATTCCAGACCGAATTGATAGGCAAGACTGGCGGCGAGAATGGTATAGGCCAGTTTTTCCTTCTGCCCGCCGGACTTGCCGCCGGAGTCGGTGTAGTGCTCGTGTTCGCTGTCATCCTCACGCCAGCGCTCGCTGGCGGCGAAGAGGAACCAGTTGCGCACGTCAGTGACTTTGTTGGTCCAACGGTGATCCTGATCGGACAAGCCTTCGCGGCCCCGGAAGCGATCAATGATACTTTTGACCTGCAAAAACTTACTTTCGGAATACTGGGCATCTTCGGAGCCAGTTAATGCCCCTTCGGTGCATCGGCGCAGTTCCGTCTGGAAGTCGCGGGTCTCGGCATCGGGGCTGGGCTGGGATTCCAGCACGATATAGCGGCTGGGGTTGTAATCGATCTGCGCCAGGGACTCGTTGATCCGGGTGATGCGTTCCTTGATGGTTTCGCGTTCGCGGGCGAGTTGCGCGTTGAAATTGGCGATCTCGTTGATGGCGTTGACGTTGAGCAGATCTTTGAAGCGGGCCTCAAAGCGCGGCAAATCGTCACTGTTCAGGGTGTCGAGCAGATTCTGATATTCAAAGGCAGCGGCCAAGCTGGCATCGTAATCCTCGGTTTCCAGTTTGTAGGCGTCCTTGAAGGCGGACATGGCCTTGATGATTTTCTCGGCCAGCCCGGTGATTTTTTTGTTTTCATTGTCCATCTTGTTCTGCAGCCATTGGCGCAGTTCCTGTTCGCGACCCTCGCAGGATTCCACAGTGAGATGGTGTTCACCCGACGCTTCGCAGCGTAAGGGCTCCAGTTTTTGTGACAAAAGCGGGTCAGCCGGGGTTTCCTTCAGTTGTTTCTGGGTTTCCTCCCGCAGTTTTCCGGTATCGCTCCGGCGCTGTTCCAGCTTGGAACGCTTATCTTTGGCGGCTTCCAGTTGGTTCTCGGTGCCGCTGAGGTTCTGGGATGCATCCTGTAACTGTATGTTCAGAGACTTGAGGATGTCCGACGCCGATTCCAGCGCCTGCCGTTCGTCTTCCAGGCGGGCAATTTCCGTGGCGATGGCAGCGCAGTCCAGTTCTTCGTAGTCGTTGAACTCCTCCAGCCGGGCGAGGGTCTGCAGTCGCTCCTCCAGCGCCTTGCGTGCCGACTGGATGGCGCCCAGGCGGCTGCGCGTTTCACTGAGAGAGGTTTCGAGCTGGCGTTGGGTAGTTTCCAGCGCGGCAATTTTAGCGGCGTTGCTCCAGCCCAGTACATAGCGGCTGCGGTCATCGATGGGGTGGCGGTCATCCTTTTCGTGCCGTCCGCCGGGGTCTTTGATCTGGCCGGCGTGGGTGATGGCGCGGCTCTCCCGGCGGAACTGCTCCGGGGTGCTGCAACAGGCTACGTCAAAGCGACGCGCCATTTCCCGCTGCAGCCAGCCGTAGAAAGGGGAATCGGGTTTGACAGAGAGTTTGCGGAGCAAGGAATCTGGGTGCAGTTCGGGCATTTCGCCCTGTTTGTGCGGTCGCACATGGAAATAGACCAGTCGCCCGCGCAATTGATTGCTGTCTGCCCAGGCCGCCACGTCGGCGTAGCGGGCATCCGGCACCAGCAAGGAAAGCCCGAAGTCGTGCAGCAAACGCTCCGCAGCACCTTCCCAGGGACCATCCTCGGGACGCACCTGAAGGAGTTCACCGGTAAAGGGCATCTCTTCTTCGTCCACGCCCAGCGCTGCACAGAGGGCACTGCGAATCTGGATTTGCCGGGTGTCGATGTTACTGCGGCGTTGCTTCAGGCTGGCGATTTCCGCGCTTCGGGCTTCATACTCCTCCCGTCCTTTGCGAAAGGTGAAATCCTCTTCCCGCTCCTGATTCTCCAGGCCAGTCGCCTGTTCCCGCAGGCGATCGCTGAGTTCGTCCAGTTGGCTGTGTTGTTCCTGAAAGGCCGCAGCATGCGCGGCTGGCGTCTCGGCCATCTTCTGGACGAGTTCGGCGTAACGGTCCGCCTTGTGCCGACGGCGGTCACGCTCCTGCCCAGCGCGTTGAATTTCCATGCGCAACTGCTCCAGCCGATTGCCGCCGTTCTGGGCGATGGCCTGGCGGATGGCATCGACGGCCATGCGCTGTTCGCTGCGGCGCTGATCCAGCCGTTGCACCTGCGTATCCAGGCGACTCCAGTCTTCGTGGATACTGATGAGGCGTTTATCCAGCAGGGCCAGTTTCAATCCGGCAAAGTGGGCGCGCAGGCCTTCGCGGCACTGACGCAAGTCATCGACTTTGTCTTGTAGCGTCCGGTGCTGGGCGCAGTCGGCCACCAGCGGCGTCAGCAGTTGCACTTGGCGCTTGGCCTTGAGCACGGCGGCATGGGCACGGCTCAGGTCGTCGAAATGGGTAATGAGGGCACCGATGCGCGGGACGACATCGAAGGGTTCCAGCATGTGATTGCGCACGAAGTCGGTGAGATTGCCCACGGACTTCATGGAGACGGTTTGGTGGAAGAGTTCCAGGGCTTGATCGTTTTCAATGCCGAAGCGACGGCGGAACCAGGCGCTGTACTTGGGAAAACCGTCTTCGATGTCGACGCCACCGTCGCGCAGGCGCTTGCGCAACTGGCCAATGTCGGTGCCAAATCCGGAAAAATCCCGGGTGATGGAGAGATCGCTTTCGGCCATGGCAAAGAAGCGGGCGGGCTGGCCCTGGGCATCCTTCATCCAGAAGATTTGCGCCAGGGTCACAGTGGATCCATAACCCGCATTATGGAAGACTCCGAGAATCACCGAGTAGCTGTTCTGACCGCGCAGAGCCACGGGTTTGGCCGCTCCCGTCACTTCATTACGCTCCGATTTGTAATGCCCGAGTACATAAGAGCGCAGGCTGCGCTCCTTGCTGTCGGCACCGGCGGCCTTGTTGTAGGCGATGCGCTGGGCCGGGACCAGCAGGGTGGTGATGGCATCTACTAGGGTGGACTTGCCGGAGCCAATGTCGCCGGTCAGCAGCCCGTTCTGGCCGTCCAGAGTGAGGGTCCAGACGCGCTGATCGAAGGTGCCCCAGTTGAACACTTCCAGCCGGTGCAGGCGAAAACCCGAGAGGGTATCGTCGCCGAGAAAATCCAGTTCCAGCGCTTGTGCTTCAATCATTGGCAGTGTCCTCTGCGCGGCCTTCCACGCCGCTGCATTGTGCGTGATAGTCTGCGAGTCTCTGGTCAAAATCCGCCAGCCATTGCGCGTCGACAAAGGCCTTGAGGATACGCCGTACTTCAAAGCTGGTCGGACCGCTGCTGGTCTTCAAGCGGCGCAGAAAACCCAGATCGACAATTTTGTTGATGTGATTCTCGATCTGATCGACGATCCGTGTCTCGTTGCTGCTGTCGGGCAGAAACACACGCAGCAGTTCGACGATTTCCTCGCGACTTAGTACCAGACGGGTGTCGTCACCGCCGACATCGAATTCCGCCAGCTTTTTGCGCAGCAGGGCGAGCAGCAGGCTCACCGGAAAAGACAGGGGCCGGCGGGCAATCAGGCGGGACGGGGGTGTCACGCCCGGGTCGGAGGATTCCGGACGGCTTTTCAGAAAGGCGTAGCCTTCCGCTTCGTCGATGACCAGTTCCAGGCCCAGCACTGAGACATGGTCCCGTAACCGCGGATGCAGGTTCAGCAGGTCGCTCCACAAGTGCTCATCGCCCTCCCGGTAGATCACCCCTTTGAGAAGCGGAATGACAAGTGCGGAAAGGTTTGCGGTTTCTTCTTCCATCCTTACCTCAGAAAAATGAGGCGCGGCAACTGTGCCGTTTTCTCGACGATAACATCATTCCGGTTGCGGGCGGCCCAACGGATATGCTCGGGTGTGTCCTCATCCACCGCCGTTTTAAAGGTCTCGCTGCCGAGTTGCAGGTAGACCACCAGCTCCGCCAGTCCCTGGCGCAAGGGCTGGGATTCGGTCAGTTCACGCAGAGTAATCTGTGCGCGATCTTGCAAGGCGTGACGGATATGGCCCGTCAGTTGGGCCGTATCCACGAAAACCTGCTGGTAGAGCGCCACGGCATCGACATCGTCTTCCCCTGCTTGCAGGGTGAGTTCCGCAATCAGGGGCTTGAGGGTGGGGGTGTGTAGCGGTCTTTCCATAGGCAGTTCAATGCGGGCGCTCAGCTCCGCCATTTTCGTAACGTCGCCTGTCGGCGGCTCATCGCGCAGGGCCAGCGCCTTGGCTTCGATGCCGTGCAGGATATCCATGATGCGCCGATTTTCAAGCCACGCCTTATCGTCCAGAAAACGCCGTAGTTGCTGGGAGAGTTGCGCCACGGTGCGCTGGGTATGTTCACCGGCCTCCAGCCAGTCGTAATGCACCCGCCGCATCCGGGCATCGGGCTTGAGCTCTGCCATCGGCTTCAGCCCCAGCACCTGGTCGAGCATCTCCGTCAGTTCTTCCTGCCGCCGACTGGACATAAGGAAGTCCCAGAAGGCACGAAAGCTGCGTCCCTGATCGGAATCGGCGATGGCATCGCGTTCTCCCATGATCTCCTCCAGCAATGCCCCTTTGGCGCCTTCCCAGAGGGCGATACGCTCGCGTACCCGCCGGTCCAGCAAGCGGAAGTTATGCTCCACTTCGCGGAAGTCGCCCAACAGTTCTCGCGCCAGTTGCGTAAATTGCTGAAAGCGGTCCTTGAGAGCGGTATCATCCAGCAGCGTAATGTCACCAGCCAGCACCCGCGCCATTTCCACGTCGATCTCGTCGCGCCGCTTCTGCAACTCGGCCATGCGGATGGCCGGATCGCTCTCGCTGCCCTCGCTCATCTGTTTAAGTAGGTCAAAGAGGGTGAGCAGGCGCGACTCCGTCCCAACAAATTGCCGTGCCGTGAGACTGTCCAGCCAGGTGATGGCTTTTTCCGTGGCCGGGGTCAGGTCGAACTGAGGCTCGTCGCTGCCCTGGGCGTAGAATTTGCGGAGCCAGGCCTTTTCTGGACTTGCCCAATCGTTGAGATAGTCGATGGCGTCTTTGGGGAAAGCCTCCGGCCGCAACCGCTGGCGCAGGGCATAGAGTTCATCTTCCAGTGCCCCGGCCAGATCGGCGGCGGAAATGATGCGTACATTGGGCAGCACGAAGACCCGATGCAGAAAACTTGCGATCAGCGGCGCATGGTCCGAGCGTAGCAAGCGCCACGCCGGATGGTAGTTGCGCAGGGCATCGAGAGTGGTGAAGTCCATGGTCTTCAGCCTTTCCCGAATGTTCCGCTACACGTTGAACAAAAAGTTCAGCACATCCCCATCCTGCACCACATATTCCTTCCCTTCCGCACGCATCTTGCCCGCTTCCTTGGCCCCGTGTTCGCCCTTGTACTGAATGAAATCGTCATAAGCGATGGTCTGGGCGCGGATGAAACCGCGTTCAAAATCACTGTGAATGACCCCCGCCGCCTGTGGCGCCGTGGCGCCCACCGGGATGGTCCAGGCGCGGACCTCTTTGACGCCGGCAGTGAAGTAGGTCTGCAGACCCAGTAAACGGTAAGCCGCACGGATGATGCGGTTGAGGCCGGGCTCCTCCAGCCCCAAGTCCTGCAAGAAAGCGCTTTGCTCCTCCGGTTCCAGTTCTGCCAGCTCTGATTCTATGGCGGCGCAGACAGGCACCACACTCGCATGCCGTTCGGCCGCCCAGGCTTCCAGGGGTGCACGCCAGGGGCCACCCTGCAGCTCGTCCTCAGCGACATTGGCAATAACCATGAGGGGCTTCATGGTCAGTAGACAGAGGCTGTGCAGATGCTCTTGCTCCTCGCTGTTCAGGTTCAGGCTGGCGGCCGGCTTGCCTTCATTGAGGTGGGGCAGGAGGCGGGTCATGGCGGCGACTTCGGCCACCGCGTCTTTGTTGCCTCCCTTGGCTTGCCGCGCCACCCGCGCCTGGGCCTTCTCCACGGTGCTGAGATCGGCCAGAATCAGCTCCGTCAGCACCACCTCCAGATCCGCCACCGGGTCTACATGGCCACTCACATGGACCACGTTGGGGTCCTCAAAGCAGCGGGTGACCAAGGCAATGGCGTCTGTCTCACGGATATGGGCGAGAAACTGGTTGCCCAGACCCTCACCCTGCGCTGCACCGGCCACCAGCCCGGCGATGTCCACGAACTCCATGGTGGCGTGCTGTACCTTCTGTGGTTTGACGATCTCTGACAGGGCCTCGAGACGGGGATCCGGCACGGCAACCAGGCCGACGTTCGGCTCAATCGTGCAGAAGGGATAGTTCTCCGCCGCGATACCCGCCCTGGTGATGGCGTTGAAAAGGGTGGATTTGCCGACATTGGGTAAGCCGACGATGCCGCAGGCCAAAGCCATAAGAAACTCCTAATCGCTATGCAGCGTTTTCTGTGCCGCATCCGTGCGGCCGCTGAGAAAATCGGGAAGTACGCCGAGACTGCGTTCAATCGCCTCGTCAATCAGGGTCTTATCTGCTGCCGTCGGAGCGCCAAGCACATAACCGATGACCGCATCTTTGTGCCCTGGATGGCCGATACCGATGCGCAGCCGCCAGTAATCGCGGGTGCCCAGGGCACGGTCGAGATCGCGTAAGCCGTTGTGCCCGCCATGACCACCACCGCGTTTCAGCCGTGCCGTACCTGGGGGTAGGTCCAGCTCATCATGAATCACCAGAATCCGTTCTACGGGCACTTTATAAAAGGCGGCCATAGCCTGTACCGGGCCACCGCTGCGGTTCATGAAATCCTGAGGCATACACAGCCCCAGTTCCAGTCCGGAAGCTCGTGCCGTAGTGGCCAGGCAATGCCAGCGCTTCTCCATACGCAAAGACGCCCCGACCCGATCCGCAAGGGTTTGGAGCGTCCAAAAACCGGCATTATGGCGGGTCCGGGCGTATTCCGCGCCAGGGTTACCCAGGCCCGCCAATAACCAGTCCATAAGGACTCAAGCGGTAGTTTCCGGGGCTTCTTCCGCCTCGGCACCGGTACGCGGATTGTGGATGGAGACGACTTCCTTGTCGTCCTCATGCAGCAAAGGCACCAGCGTCACGCCGGCGGGCACGCTGATCTGCGACAGATGCAGGCTATCACCAATGTGCAGCCCGGCAATATCTACCTGGAGGGCTTCCGGCAGGCGATCCACTGGCGCCTCCACTTCTACCTCCACCAGGGCGCGATGCAGCACACCACCGGCCTTGAGTCCGGCGCAGGTATCCTCGTTGAGGAAGTGGACCGGGATATGCAGGTGTACTCGCTCACCGGCATGAACGCGCAAAAAGTCCATGTGCAGCACTTCTTCCTTGTAGGGGTGCATCTGCAAGTCGCGAATCAGTGCCGTCTCATTGCCGTGGGGAAACTGCAGGGTGATGA
>NZ_JBYCKR010000071.1:0-6505 GCF_057473505.1 Acidithiobacillus sp. TH-A35
TTCTTTCCGAATGATGGTCAAGACCTTCTCCTTACTTACGCAGACCCAGACGTTCGATCAGCGTGCGATAGCGATTCACATCCCGCTTCTTCAGATAGTCCAGCAACTTGCGGCGCTGGCCGACCATTTTCAAAAGACCCTGACGGGAATGGTGGTCATGCTTATTGATCTTAAAATGATCGGCCAGCCCTTCAATACGGGTGGTCAGCAGGGCAACCTGCACTTCAGGAGAACCCGTATCCCCCGCATGCGTGGCATAACCCTGGACAACTTCTGCTTTGATATCACGAGACAATGACATAATTCCTTCTCCTCGGAAATTCTAAAAAAACAATAATCCCTAGTTTACGCTCATGAGGCGGCGAGGCGCCACCTTTCCGTCGTCCATGACCTCTCCTAAACCGAGGAACTGCTCCCCCGGTCCATAGAGGCGAATGCGCCCAAGGGAAGAAGGCGCGTGGGCAACCACGACCCCCTGTCCCTGACGCAGGTAATAGGCCGTGTTCTCCGTCAGAGTCACCGCCGGTAAATATTCCAAAGCCAGATCCATGGCTTTAAGCGGACATTCCCCACGCCCAAGCACATCGGCAAGCTTCTCCAGGGTCAACGCCTGCGCGATATCAAAGGGACCGGTAGAGGTCCGCCGCAATCCTTCAACATGCGCACCACACCCCAGTGCTGCACCGATATCTACCGCCAGACTGCGGATATAGGTGCCCTTGGAACAGTGCACATCCAGTACCAAACGATCACCGTCCAACGAAATCAGGTCGAGCGCATCGATTCGTACCTGCCGTGCCGCCCGCTCCACCTCCAGGCCCTTGCGCGCCAGCTCGTAAAGCGGCTTGCCACCCTGCTTGATCGCCGAATACATGGGCGGGATTTGCGCGATCTCACCGAGAAACTGCGGCAACACCGCACGCACCTGCTCGGCGCTGACGGTTACCGGCCGCTCTTCGAGAATTTTTCCCTCGCTGTCACCCGTCGTCGAGGTCTGCCCCAGACGCAAGGTCGCCCGATAGGACTTGTCCGCGTTAAGAATATAGTCCGAGACTTTAGTTGCCTCACCAAAAAGCAAGACCAGCAGCCCGGTAGCGATGGGATCGAGGCTCCCTGTATGCCCGGCTTTTTTAATGCCGAGCAGACGTTTAGCCCGCTGCAAGGCAGCGTTGGACGTCAGCCCCGCGGGTTTGTCGAGGAGCAACAGACCATGCTGACAACTCATGGCAGGTCCTCCGGTTCCTGCGCCGGCGGCAGGCGCGCCAAGAGCTCCGCCATTTCTGCGCCACGATCAAAACGCGCGTCGTAGATAAAATGCAGGGGCGGAATGCGCCGCAAGGCCAACCGCTTCCCCAGGAGCTGCCGGATTTCTCCGGCATGATCCTGTAACACCTGACGCACCGCATCGGCCCGCTCAGGGCCATCCATCAACGAAAAATATACGGCTGCCGAGCGCATATCCGCCGGCAAATCCACCAGTGTGATACTGGGGGGCAGCAGAGCCAGGGCAGAAGGTAGCCCGTGCAGACGCGGCAATACCGCTGCAATCTCTTCCCGCAGTAAATGGGCCACCCTGGCGCCGCGCGGATACGCGCGATGAGAACTATGCAACACCGCCTCCTAGACCGTTCGCGCCACTTCAGTGGTTTCGAAAGCCTCAATGACGTCGCCGTTTTTCAGATCATTAAAGTTGCGGATACCCACACCACACTCAAAACCTTCACGCACTTCTTTGACATCTTCTTTGAAGCGCCGCAAGGAATCCATTTCTCCGGCATGAATGACCACATCCTGACGGATTACCCGGACCTTGGCGTTACGCCGCAAGATGCCGTCGGTAACCATACAACCGGCAATCATACCCACTTTGGGCACCCGGAACGTATCGCGCACCTGCGCATGGCCCAGAATACGCTCACGGATTTCGGGAGCGAGCATACCGCTCATAGCGGCTTTCACCTCGTCCACCGCATCATAAATGACGCTGTGATAACGGACATCCACGCCGCTATGGTCGATCAGACGCCGCGCAGGCGCTTCCGCACGCACGTTGAAGCCGATGATGACCGCCTGAGACGCCGCGGCGAGGTTCACATCGGACTCCGTGATGCCACCGACCCCGGAGTGAATGACATTGACCTTTACCTCGGAAGTGGAAAGGCGTTCCAGCGTCGTGGCCAAGGCCTCTACGGAGCCCTGCACGTCTGCCTTAATCAGCAAATTCAACTGCTGCAACTGACCATCTGCGGCGGCCTCGAACAGGCTTTCCAGTGTCGCCTTCTGACTCTTCGCCAGACGCACGTCACGGAATTTACCCTGGCGAAAGAGCGCCACCTCGCGGGCTTTACGCTCATCGGCCACCACGACCACCTCGTCACCGGCCTGAGGCACATCCCCCAGACCCAGCACCTCTGCCGGCATGCCCGGAGCCACCGACTGCGTCGGCTGGCCCGTATCATCCACCAAGGCCCGCACCCGTCCAAACTGTGCTCCAGCCAGCAGCATATCACCCGTATGCAGGGTGCCCTGACGTACCAGCACCGATGCCACGACGCCACGTCCACGATCCAGTCGGGACTCGATGACCACGCCCCTCGCCGGGCCGTTCACCTGAACATCCAGATCCAGCATCTCCGCCTGCAACAAAATAGCGTCAAGCAAATCATCAATATGCAGCCCGGTCTTTGCAGAGACATTCACAAATTGGGTGTCACCGCCCCACTCCTCAGGCACCACTTCATGCCCGGCGAGTTCCTGGCGTATGCGTTCCGGATCTACGGACGGCTTATCGATCTTGTTCACCGCCACCACGATAGGCACTTTAGCGGCCTTGGCATGGTGAATCGCCTCGATCGTCTGCGGCATTACCCCGTCATCGGCTGCTACCACCAGCACGACAATATCCGTCGCCTGCGCACCACGGGCACGCATGGCCGTAAACGCCTCGTGGCCCGGCGTATCGAGGAAGGTCACCATCCCCTTGGGCGTTTCCACATGGTAGGCGCCGATGTGCTGGGTAATACCCCCAGCCTCTCCACTGGCTACCTGTGTAGAGCGAATCCGGTCCAATAGCGACGTTTTGCCGTGGTCCACATGCCCCATGACCGTCACCACCGGAGGCCGTCGGCCCATGATCGGTGCCTCCGCAGTCCCATCCTCTACCAGGAAGGCTTCGGGACTGGTGATTCCCACCAGCTTCACCTTGTGCCCCAGTTCCTCTACGACGATTGCGGCGGTTTCCTGATCAATCACCTGATTGATGGTGGCCATCACCCCCATCTTCATCATCGCCTTGATCACGTCAGTGGCCTTAATCGCCATCCGGCTGGCCAACTCACCCACAGTAATCGTTTCGGGAATCGCCACTTCGCGGATGACCGGCGCGGCCGCCCATTCGCTTGCGGCAGGACCACCCCTGCCACGGCTTCGTTTGTCTCCGGACTTGCGGCGTCGGGCCAGGGCATCAGCATTGCCGCCCTCGTCACTACGTCGCCCGCCCCGCCGAGCTGCCCCACCGCGGCGGGCATCATCATCCCCAGCGCGCACGCCCGGACCTGCTTTTTTGCCTTTCGCTGGCGTCGTTGCGGCAGGCGTTCTGCTGGCTGGCGATGGCGCTGCGGGCCGCGCACGATCCGCACCGATTGCCGGTGCCCTGCCGCGATCAGGACTAGGCCGTTCCGAAGCGCGCGAAGGCGCGGGTGCCAGCCTCGCTTCAGGGAGCGACGGAACCTGTTGCACAGGAGGTTCCGTCATCACCGCTGCGGCCGCAGGCGCAACATACGCCGGCTGCATCTGTTGATCAGCCACGACTTCCGCAAGCACCGGCTCCGCAGAAACCCGCACTGCCTCTTCTACAGAAACCGTTTCCGCAGCCGGCACCGACTCCATTACCGTTGGGGTCACCCGATCACTAGCTGTGGTCTGGTCTGGAATAGCTGATTCCGTGGCCTCTTCAACCACCGCTTCCCGTTTGACGTAAGTCCGTTTACGGCGCACTTCCACCTGCACCGTACGCGATTTCCCGGCGCCTACAGACTGTTTGATTTCCGTGGTGCTGGTGCGGTTGAGTGTAATGCGGCGCAGTTCTCCGCCTCCCTCTCCGTGCGCACTGCGCAACGAAGCGAGAAGACGATGTTTGTCGTCCTCAGTGACCACATCCTCGGCCGTATTCTTGGAAATGCCCGCAGCATTCAACTGCTCCAGCAGCCGAGCATTCGTTACACCCAATTCAGCAGCAAAATTGGCGACAGTTACCGTCATAATCCTCATTCTCCAAAACCGCTACCCCGCCGACATACGTCGCGGGGACAGGGTCTGTATCAAGCAAACCAGGGCGCACGCGCCTCCAGAATGAGAGCCTTGGCCCGCTCCTCATCCACACCGACCATCTCGCATAGCTCGCTCGTAGCCAGTTCCGCCAAGTCCTCGGAAGTAACAACACCTTTACTGGCCAGCAAGTGCGCCAAGCCCCTATCCATCCCTTTCAGGGACAGCAAATCCTCTGCGGGTTCACTGAGCGCCACCTGCTCTTCCTGGGCAATAGCCTTATTGAGCAGGACATCGCGCGCACGGCGCCGCAATTCACCGACGAGATCTTCGTCCAGCCCCTCAATCTCCATCATCTCGGCAACCGGAACATAGGCCACTTCCTCAATAGAAGTAAAGCCCTCGCTGACCAGCAAGCCCGCCAAATCCTCATCCACCCCCAGTTCCTGGATGAAGTGATGGAGGAAGGTCGACTCTTCTTCGTCACGCTTGGTCTGGGCCTCTTCCTCAGTCAGAATATTGATGGTCCAGCCCGTCAATTGCGTGGCCAGCCTGACGTTCTGACCACCGCGACCAATGGCCTGCGACAAATGCTCAGGCCCGACTACCACATCCATACTGTGCGTATTCTCATCCACCACGATACTGGACACTTCCGCAGGCGACAGAGCGTTGATCACGTAGCTGGCCGGATCGGCCGCCCAGATCACAATATCAATCCGCTCGCCTTTCAACTCATTGATGACCGTCTGCACTCGGTTGCCACGCAGGCCGACACAGGCGCCCACCGGGTCGACACGCGGATCATTGGAGCGCACGGCCAGTTTTGCCCGCAGGCCCGGATCACGTGCGGCCCCCATGATTTCGATCATCCCGTTCCCGATTTCCGGAACTTCCTGGGCAAACAGCTTGATCAGTAACTCGGGGCTGGTCCGCGACAAAAAGAGCTGTGGCCCCCGCTGCACACGGCGCACATCCTGGAGATACGCACGCACGCGATCACCGGGACGGATAGCTTCGCGCGGCATCATCTCTTCTTTAGGAAGAATGGCCTCGGCACGCCCCATATCGACGATGGCATTGCCTTTTTCCAAGCGTTTGACCAAGCCGCTGATGATATCACCCTTGCGTAACGCAAAGTCCGAGACAATTCTATCGCGCTCGGCATCCCGCACTTTTTGCACAATCACCTGCTTGGCCGTTTGTGCGGCGATCCGCCCGAACTCGACGGGGGGCAACACTTCTTCGACGTAAGCACCGAGTTCAATATCGGGACGGGTTTGCCGAGCATCGCTCAGACGAATCTGCTGATCCGCTTCAAAAGCCGTACTCTCATCCGCTACCACTTCCCACAGACGGCGGGTTACATAGTCGCCGGTCTTACGATCCACATCCACCGCGATATGCCAGTCCTGCCCATATTTCTTTTTGGAGGCGGAGACCAGAGACGCCTCCAAGGCCTGGAAAATCACTTCCCGGTCCACATCCTTCTCATGGGCGACGGCATCCGCCAGATAAAGAAGTTCACGACTCATTGACCTGCTCCTCTCTGCATGTTCCGTCTACTCACCATTGGGGAGCCAGCCTTGCCTTGTGGATATCTTCCAGTGCAAACGCCCAGCGCCCCTCAGCATTTTTTAAAACCACTTTCTGATCTTCAACGCCAAGCAACTCTCCCTGCAAACGGCGCCGCCCTTGCGTCAAACCATGCAGGTGAATCTCGGCCTGAGATCCTTTAAATCGGTCAAAATCGTGTAAATTTTTTAGCGGCCTGTCCAGCCCTGGGCTGGAAACTTCCAGGCGGTATGCAGCATTGATTGGGTTTTCCACATCGAGCCACAGGCTGAGCTGACGACTCACCGACGCGCAATCTTCGATGGTAACTGCTGCTGTTTCATCTTTTTTCTCTATGAAGACTTGTAACGTCACTGCGCGCCCGGTGCGCACCATACGCGCATCTACCAAGGCGCAACCTACAGCGCCTACTTGCTGGGCAATTCCTTCATAAAGTCGATCTTCCACGTTCACCATTCCCAGTACAGAAACAAAAAGTGGGCACTTGGCCCACTTTTTTGCGCATGATACGCAGAATCGCAACAAAAAACAACCCCGTCTCTGTGTATAGAGACGGGGTTGTTGGAGATAGGTGTCTGGCGGTGACCGACTTTCGCGGAGGGAGGCCCTCAACTATCATAGGCGCTGCAGCGTTTCACGGTCCTGTTCGAGATGGGAAGGGGTG
>NZ_JBYCKR010000072.1:0-6890 GCF_057473505.1 Acidithiobacillus sp. TH-A35
CCGCCTAAGCCCTTATTGATTTTATGATCGAGAAGGGCTTCAACCCGATGGAAGTATCCACCATCACCGGGCACAAGACTTTGCAGATGCTCAAGCGGTATACTCATTTAAGGGCGGAAGATTTAGCCAAACGGTTGGGCTGAATATATGGATCTGACACTGACGGAACATGCGGCCTTCGTGGTACAGCGGCGCGGCATCAAGATAGAGTGGATCGAGGCGGCAATCCTCGTGCCAGACAGGACAGAGAACCGGGATGGCAAACAATCGTTTCTCAAGTGCCACGGGGCGCGAGGGAAGATGCTCCGCGTGGTGACGCGGGAGGACAACCATCACCATGTGATAACCGTCTATTTTGACAGGAGGGCGTCATGTTAGTGCGAGTGGATAGAGAGGCGGATGCGGTGTATCTGGAACTGACGTCGGCGCCCATCGAAGAAAGCGAAGAAGTTGCCGACGGCGTTGTCCTGGATTACGACAAAGACGGCCATCTAGTCGGCATAGAAATCCTGGACGCCTCGAAGAAAGGTGGCGCGGACGCCTTGCGGCATATCAATGTCGCTGCCTGACCGACGCCACCTATGAGCGGGCGGGCGGCCAGTTCGGGAAGCGTCATAAACCTGGAAAGCGTCATCGTTCCCAGTGTGGATGAATTGCGTCGGCGACTGGATAGCATCGAAAAGGACGTGCAGGAAGTCAGCCGTCGCATTGCGGAAAGCGTAGCCTGAAGCCTCCGACTTGCGCGCCCTGTCCTCCCCGGACAGACATTGCTAAACTCAGGGCATGAACCACTCCCATACTGATTCTGCGTCCCCCTCTCTGCGCTTCACCAAGATGCAGGGCCTAGGTAACGATTTCGTCGTTTTCGATGGCGTTCGTCAACGGGTCGAACTGCGCCCCGAGGCGATCCGTGCCATAGCCGACCGCCACTTCGGCGTCGGTTGCGACCAAATTCTGCTCGTAGAGACCGCGACGTCCCCCGATGCGGATTTCCGGTATCGCATCTTCAACGCGGATGGCACCGAGGTGGCGCAGTGCGGCAACGGCGCCCGCTGCTGTGCCGTCTTCGTGCGCCGCGCCGGACTCACGGACAAGGATGCAATCACTGTCGAGACGCTGGCCGGACGGCTGATCCTGCATCACCAGGATAATGGTGAAGTCACCGTCAACATGGGTATCCCGCAACTCGCCCCGGCTGAGGTTCCTTTCTGCAGCAATGAAGAAGCGCCCGAATACCTTCTGTCCATAGGGGACGACACTCTGCGCATCGCCGCCGTCGGCATGGGCAATCCCCACGCGGTGTCGCGCGTATCCAGCGTGGCCGATGCACCGGTAACCACCCTGGGTCCCCGTATTGAAACACACCCGGACTTTCCCCAGCGCTGCAATGTGGGTTTCATGGAAGTCCGTGACCGGGGCCATATTCAACTGCGGGTCTGGGAGCGCGGTGCTGGGGAGACTCTGGCCTGTGGCAGCAACGCCTGCGCGGCAGTAGTCGCCGGTATCCGCTGGGACGAGCTGGATCATGCGGTGGCGGTGACTCTGCCGGGTGGCACCTTACAGATCGAATGGGCGGGCCTGGGGCAACCGGTCCTGATGACTGGCCCGGCGCAAGTGGTTTTTGACGGGGTCTGGCCCTTGTCAGACTGAATCACTGAATCATAGGCAGCGAAGGGAAAAACATCATGCAGGATACAATATTGCAGGCCATTGCCAAAAGCTTGAACAGTCATGCTGCCGAACTTGATTTTCTGCACAAACTCAATGATCAGGAGGGCGAGATGCTGGCACACCTGGTCGCCGCGCTGGAGGTACATAGCGCCGCTGAACGCTACAATGAAACCCATTGGGAGGATGACTGAGTGACCACAGCCCCCGAAACGGATGACCGGGCGGATCAGGTCCGGGCCTATCTCCGCCAGCATCCACAATTTTTGTGGGATCAGGAAGATCTGCTCCACACCCTGACCCTGCCCCATGTCGGACGCGGTTCGGCCTCCTCCCTGCTGGAGCGGCAGGCACAGGTACTGCGCGAGGAAAACGCCCGGCTGCACCAACGCATCACCGCGCTGCTGGGTGCCGCCCAACAGAATGCCGCACTCGGCCTGCACCTCTCTGATCTGGCCACTGAACTACTGCAGACGCCCGATTGTGCTGCGACCCTGAATACCGTTATCACCCGTTTGCGGGAGGGCTTTCAGGTCGAGGAAATGGCCTTGATCGCCCGCGCGCCCATGGCCGATCTGCCGCAATTCCTGCCACTGGACCAGGCGGATTTTCAGGAGATTCTGAATGGGTTCCCGCTGTTGCGCGCCGCGACCGGACTGACCCTCAGCCCGACCCTGCGCAGCACCCTCTTCGGCGCGGCGGGAGCGGGACTGGAGTCCTTCGCCCTGATCCCGCTTGCCGGTCAGCATCTGCAAGGGGGTATTTTGCTCGGCAGTCAGCACCCCGGCCGCTATGCCGAGGACGCCGGAGCCGACCTGCTCGACCAGATTGCCCGCCTGGTCACGGCGGCACTGGATCGCTGCCTGACCCCATGCTGATCGAGGCTGCCGTTGCCCAATTTATCACAGCACTCCGGCAGAGCGGCAGAGCCAGCCCGGCCACGATCAGCGCCTATGGCCGCGACCTGCTCGCCTGGTCGCGGTTTTCACAGCAACGCGGACAGACGGAGATCGCGCAAATAGATCGCAGCAGTCTGCGCGCCTACCTCGTGGCGGAGCGCAGCCGGGGCGTGGCCATTCGCAGCCTGCGCAGGCATTTCTCGGCATTACGCGCCCTCTATCGCCATCTGCAACATGACGCGCCCGAGCTGCGCAACCCGGTGCAGGGCCTCGCCATGCCCAGGGCGGAGCAGCGTCTGCCCGACTGGCTGACGGTGGATCAGGCGCACCTGCTGATGCAGCCTGCCGCTACTCCCGAAACGGCGGCGCCCCAAAATTTCACCAGCGTACGTGATCAACTGATCCTGGAACTGCTGTACTCCAGCGCCCTGCGCGTCAGTGAACTGGCAGGACTCAATCTTGGCGATCTGGATCGTCACGGCGGCACCGTGCGGGTGCTGGGCAAGGGGCGCAAGGAGCGTATCGTGCCGGTGGGTCAACCCGCCTGGGTGGCATTTCGCGCCTACCTCGCGTTGCGCCCGACAAGTGAGGAAACGGCGCTCTTCGTCAATCCACGCGGCCGGCGGCTCAGCGTGCGCAGCATCCAGATGCGGGTCAAAAAGCTGGGGGAGACCCGACTGAGACAACCGCTGCATCCCCATACCCTGCGCCACAGCGCCGCCAGCCATCTGCTGCAGTCGTCCGGCGACTTGCGCGCGGTGCAGGAATATTTAGGCCATGCGGGTATTGGCACGACCGCCATCTATACCCATATGGATTATCAGCAGTTGGCGCGGGTCTACGACCAGGCACACCCGCGGGCACGACGTGACGACCAGGATACGAAGCACTTTGAGGGAAAAGCATGACAGATTCGCAGCAAATGCACGGGACAACGATTCTTTGTGTCCGACGGGGTGCCAATGTGGTCATGGCCGGAGATGGCCAGGTGACACTCGGCAATACGGTGATGAAGGGCAATGCCCGTAAGGTGCGCCGTATAGATCCGGGCGTACTGACCGGTTTCGCCGGGGCTACGGCGGACGCTTTTACCCTGCTGGAGCGTTTTGAGGCCAAACTCAAGGCCCACCCCGGCCAGTTGGCCAAGGCCGCCGTGGAACTGGCCAAGGAATGGCGCACCGACCGGGTACTGCGCCGTCTGGAGGCCATGCTCGCCGTCGCAGATGAAAAACAAAGCCTGATCATCACCGGGCAGGGCGACGTACTGGAGCCCGAACATGGTATCATCGCCATTGGTTCCGGCGGGCCTTACGCCCTGTCAGCGGCGCGTGCCCTGCTGGAAAACAGCGACATGCCCGCCCGTGAAGTCGCCAAACGCGCCTTGGGCATTGCCGGCGACATCTGCATTTACACCAACCACAACCACACGATTGAAGAACTATGAGCATGTCTGAAATGACCCCCCGTGAGATCGTCCAGGAGCTGGACAAGTACATCATCGGCCAGTCCGAGGCCAAGCGTGCCGTGGCCATTGCCTTGCGCAACCGCTGGCGGCGCGGGCAGGTGCCGCCGCCGCTGCATCAGGAAATCACCCCAAAAAATATCCTCATGATCGGGCCGACGGGAGTGGGCAAGACGGAAATCGCCCGGCGTCTGGCGCAACTCGCCAATGCCCCCTTCATCAAGGTAGAAGCCACCAAATTCACCGAGGTGGGCTACGTGGGCAAGGATGTGGAATCCATCATCCGCGATCTGACCGAAACCGCCGTAGACATGATCCGCAGCGAACGTCAGGCCGCGCTGCGCCAGCGTGCTGAGGAGCTGGCCGAGGAGCGGATTCTCGACATCCTCATCCCCGGTCCGCGCGACAGCAGCGTACCGCGCAGCGATGAGGGCACTCGCCAGAAGTTCCGCAAGATGCTGCGCGAAGGCAAGCTGGATGCGCAGGAGATCGAGGTTGAGGTGAGCGCCCCCAAGGGCGGTGTAGAGATCATGGCCCCGGCGGGCATGGAAGAAATGACCAACCAGCTCCGCGATATGTTCTCCAACATGACGTCGGGCAAAACCAGCACGCGCCGGGTCACGGTACCCGAGGCGCAGCGCCTGTTGACGGACGATGAAGCCGCCAAGCTGGTCAATGAAGAGGAGGTCCGCGCTCTGGCACTGGAACGGGTGCAGTCCGGCGGCATAGTGTTCATTGATGAAATCGACAAGGTAGCGGTGCGCTCTGGCACCCAGCAAGGTTCGGACGTCTCCCGGGAGGGGGTACAGCGCGATCTGCTGCCACTGGTGGAAGGCTCCAATGTGAGCACCCGTTACGGCGTGGTGAAGACCGATCACATCCTCTTCATCGCCTCCGGCGCCTTCCACCTCAGCAAGCCCTCAGACCTGATTCCCGAACTGCAGGGCCGCCTGCCTATTCGCGTGGAACTGGAGGCCCTCAGTGCAGCGGATCTGGTGCGGATACTGCAAGAGCCGGAGAATGCGCTGGTCCGGCAGTATAGTGCCTTGCTGGCCAGCGACGGGCTGACTTTACACTTTACCCAGGATGGCGTGCAACGTATTGCCGAAATTGCCCAGCAGGTGAATGAACGGGTAGAGAACATCGGAGCTCGGCGATTACACACCGTCATGGAGCGGCTGCTGGAAGAGGTGGCTTTTGTCGCACCGGACGGCGGCACCACGGCTCTGGAGGTCGACGCTGCCTACGTGGACAGTCGCCTGAAAGATCTGGCGCAGGACGAGGATTTGTCCCGCTATATTTTGTGATGGGGTGACTGCACAAGCGGGGTCAGGGCTTTATGTAGAGGGCACCTGCCCCCTGGGCGTCGGCAATGGCAATGATTCCGGCGGGAACCAGTTGGCTGCCCGCCGGGCGGTCATCCGGATCCAAGCCAAGATTATGCAGGCTGTTTTCACAAAAATCGACCCGCACTCCGGCACTGATGCGCTCTTCAATCTCGCGCCGCCAGTGGCCCTTCGCCCAGAGGGACACGGGCGCCTGACCATTCGCGATGACCCGCAGGCTCCGCTCCGGAGCCGCTGCCTGCGCATTACGAACATTGGCCAGCAGATTAGGCCAGCGACCGGCATCGTCGACGTGAAAAAGCAGTACGGCGCTCAAGCTACCGCCGTCGTCGTCGTTAGCATCTGTTGACGCAACTTGCCCATACTGCTTTTTTCCAGTTGCCGTACCCGCTCTGCCGAAACACCCAGCTCATCGCCCAACACCTGCAAGGTCTTGGGGTCTTCGCTCAGCCAGCGGTTTTCAATGATGTAGCGATCTCTCTGGGGCAAAGCTGACAACGCCGTGTGCAAGGCCTTGTGCTGATGCCGATCCCAGTCCCGCTCCGCCAGTTGCTCTACGGGCGACCCGGTGGGATCCGCCAGATCAAGGACACGTCCGCCCTCTCGTTCTTCATCCGGTTCGAGGTTGAGCGAGTAGTCGTAACCGGACATCCGCCCTTCCATCTCCAGTACCTGCGCCTGGGTGACACCCAGATCGTCCGCAATGGCGGCACTCTCCTCGCCACTCATCCAGCCGGCATGGGTGCGGCTGGAACGGAGGTTGAAGAACAATTTGCGTTGCGCCTTGGTGGTGGCCACTTTGACGATACGCCAGTTGCGCAGGATGAATTCGTGAATCTCCGCCTTGACCCAATGCACCGCAAAGGAGACTAGACGTACACCATGATCCGGGTCGTAGCGCTTCACCGCCTTCATCAGACCGATATTACCTTCCTGAATCAAGTCGGCTTCCTGCAATCCATATCCCCGATAGCCCCGCGCTACCCGCACCACAAAGCGCAGGTGGCTGAGCACCAGATCCTTGGCCGCATCCACATCGTCGTGATCACGCAGGCGCAGGGCCAGGTCACGCTCTTCTTCCGGCTGCAGCAGCGGTTGGGCGTTCACAAAACGCAGGTAGGCCGCCAGCCCGTCGGGGCTGACCAAATCTCTACTAGCTATCGCAAGTTCTTTCATAGCAATCCTCATGCACAGTCATGCGTAGTTGGACTCCGAATACGACCGCATGTTCCGTTTTGCGGAGTCTGGCCTCAGGAAAAAGTATGGTCGAGGTGCCGCCCCACTGCAAGGCGCGACCCCAACCAACCGAGAAGCGCACTGGCGGCGACGAGAATAAGACCCTGCCCGGAATTCAGACCCAGCAAATGGAACCGGGTCCCATAGAGTTCCGCCAATCGTTCCACCGGCCCCTGCAAAACAGTTACCGTAATAGCGACTATGATCCAGGCAATCATCCCGGCCACCGCCCCCTGAAACAGGCCCTGATACAGAAAGGGACGGCGAATAAAGGCGCGG
>NZ_JBYCKR010000073.1:0-1924 GCF_057473505.1 Acidithiobacillus sp. TH-A35
TGCGACCCTGATGCGCATGGATCGTCCTATTGGCACCCTGCTCCTGCTCTGGCCCACCTACTGGGGACTCTGGCTAGCCGCTAGGGGCACTCCGTCACTCGGTCTCTTCGTGATTTTCACCGTGGGCACCTGGCTGATGCGCTCGGCGGGTTGTGTGATCAACGATTATTTTGACCGCGATTTCGACCGGCAGGTCGCCCGCACCTGTCAGCGTCCCCTGGCGACAGGCCTGATCACCTCGCGGGCAGCACTGCGCCTGTTCGTTATTCTGTGCCTGCTGGCCGCAGTCCTCTTGCCCTTTCTCAACTGGCTGACCATATGGTTAGCAGGGGGCGCCGTGCTCATTACTGTTACATACCCGTTATTCAAGCGTTTTACCCATCTCCCGCAAGCCTATCTGGGTATCGCCTTTTCCTTTGGCATACCCATGGCTTTTGCCGCGACCATCGGGCGAGTTCCGGCACTCGCCTGGTGGCTGATGCTGGCCAATGCCTCCTGGGTCATTGCCTACGATACGGCCTACGCCATGGCTGACCGTCCTGATGACCTCAAAGCCGGAATCAAATCGACGGCGATTCTTTTTGGACGTTATGATCGTCATGCTATTGCCGGACTGCAGGCCGTGATGCTAGTCATTTTCATCGGAATGGGTGTCACGCAGGCCATGCATTGGCCTTATTGGATCGCGCTGGCAGGCGCTGCCGTTCTCGCGGCCTACGAGCAGATGCTGCTCAGCGGCGACCGGGATCAGGCTTTCCGCGCTTTTCTGCATAATAATTGGATTGGTCTGCTGCTCTTCTGGGGAATTGTCACTGGCCTGGCGCCAAGCGGGACATCTATTATACCGGGAGCCCTATGAAGTTTGACCATTTTTGGGCCGTTCATGCCCGCCCAGAATGCTTTGAAAGCAACCATTGACAAACTTATACACAGTTTACTCATACACTGAGACAATTTTGGGCGATTCCACCACGTCTTTGGTGTCAACTATTAACATATTGTTTTTTATAAATTTTTATTTTGCACCTTTTTTAGGCGACCACTCTAACGCGTTGAAGGACAGGGGGTCTAGGACTTTTCAGGATGTTCATACACAGACTTATCCACAGAAGTTGTGGGCAACTTCATGAGCACTGAAGCCAACTGCATTCAGGTCGCCGTCATGATACCGCTCCGCCGCATCTTTTCTTACGCCCCGCCGCCGGAGGGCCACCTACAGCCTGGCATGCGGGTGCGGGTACCTTTCGGCAAGGGCAGCCGGATAGGCATCGTCCTCGGTTACGCCAGTTGCCCGCCCGATGTAACTCTGAAGACCATTGAGCAGGTCCTGGATGCGCATCCCATTTTACCCGTTGCCTTGCAGCAATTGATAGAGTTCGGGGCGGCATACTACCATCACCCGCTCGGCGATGCCTGGGCCACCGCCTTGCCGACCCTGCTGCGCCAAGGACGGCCGCTACCAAAACCGGCTCCCTGGGGTTACCGCCTCAGTGCTACCGAAGCCCAGACGGCACCGCGCCAGCCTGGAAAATTGCAACAAGCGCTCCGGGAATTGCTCGTCACCACAAGTGTTGTGCCTGAAGCAGAAATTCCCAAAGAATTACGCCACATTTTACGACAGGCCATCCGGCGTGGCTGGATAGAAACGGTGATGGAAACCATCTCACCAGAACAGGCGGCACCCTCTCCACATCGCCTGAATGCAGAACAAGAAAGCGCCGTGTCGCAATTACGCATGGCCGGAGGCTTCAACGCGTGGTTACTGGAGGGGGTGACTGGCAGCGGTAAAACAGAAGTGTATCTGGAAGCAATCCGACCGCATCTGGAATCTGGGGCCCAGGCCCTCATTCTGGTCCCGGAGATCGGCCTCACCCCCCAACTCGTAGAACGCTGCCAAACGCGTTTTGGCGAGCATCGCGTAGCC
>NZ_JBYCKR010000074.1:0-7664 GCF_057473505.1 Acidithiobacillus sp. TH-A35
GCGGCTTTGAGACGGCAGGAAATCTGGCAGGTGAAACCAGCGCGGCGCGCACCGCCATCCCGCGCGTCATGGTGCTTTCCGTGCTGATGGTCGGTGGGTTTTTCGTCGCCATGGCCTATATCGAGGTGCTGGCTTTTGCCCACCTCCCTACCCCTCTGGGCCACAGTGCAGCCCCGCTCAATGCCATCGCTAAGGCCATCGGGCATCCCTGGCTCGGCATTTTCTCCGATCTCGCCATGGCGACGGCGGCATTTTCCGCCACTATTGCCACCCTCAACAGTATCTCGCGGATTCTTTACAGTATGGCCGGACACGGGGTCATCCCGCGTTTCTTCCATCACCGGGACCTACACCACGGCATCCCGGCGCGGGCGTTGCGGGTACTCGCCATCATCGTGCTCATCAGTATGGCGGTGGTTACCCTGTGGAAAATCCCCATATTATCGGTGGTCGGCACCTTTGGCACCTTTACCGGGCTGGCCTTTCTGCTGATTTATGGCCTAGCCAACATCGCCACACCCTGGTTCCTGTTCCGCCAGCACTATGCCTGGCGCTGGCTCAGCCTGATCATCGCCGGCATCAGCCTGCCGCTTCTGATCAAAGTGATGGCGGTCAGCCTCTGGCCCTTGCCCGTCGGCGGTGAAGGCGCGGCCACCCTGCTGTTTATCGCGCTGGTGATGGTTGTTTTTTTCTGGGGACTCTACTGGGCGGCGTTTCGGCCGGAGCGCTTGCGGCATATCCTTGTTGCCGTGGACGAACCATAAGCCTGACCACGCCGGTTACCCATCCCGAAATCTGGGGGAGTCTCCCGGCGCCCGCTAGGAAACATACCGACCACATGGTATCTTACTCAGGTAATCTTCCAGCCGGTCCGTATCGGCAAGTTGCCAACGCATAAGGAAATCGCCAATGTCCCAAACCAGCAAAGATCTTTTTTCTCCTCTCAAAATGGGATGCTACACCCTGAAAAACCGCATCGGGCTGGCGCCGATGACCCGCATGTCATCGGAAAAGGACAGCATTCCCCGTCAGGATGTATTGGATTTCCTGATCCGGCGCGCCGAAAACGATGTCGCACTCATCACCACAGAAGCCATCGTCAGCGATTATGAGAGCGCCCAGGGCTATCCCGGCCAGGCGCGGTTAACCACGCAGCGGCAAATTGATACCTGGGCGCAGGTCAACGCAAAAATCCGTGCTGCGGGCAGCGTATCGGTGCTGCAAATTTTTCATTGCGGCAGAATAGCCTGGAATGAAGTTAATCCCGCCGAACGCACTATCGCACCCAGCGCATTGATCCCCAAACAGAACAACCCGCTGACCAGCGCGCCGTACCCCATGCCCGACGTGATGTCGTCCTTTGACATTGCGCATGTCATTCAGGGTTTCGTCGAAACGGTTAAAGGGGGCATTGCGGCTGGATTCGATGGTATAGAAATTCACGGCGCACACGGTTACCTGATCAATGCGTTTCTGTCCGCCTACAGCAATCAGCGTGCAGATAACTATGGTGGCAGCGTCGAAAACCGCTTCCGCTTTGCCCGTGAAATCATAGAGGCCGTGCGTCCGCATGTGCCTGCTGACAAACTGCTCTTTTTCCGGATATCCAACTGGGGTGTTGCGGATATGGAAGTTTCCCTGTTCGCCAATGCCGACGAATGGACAGAGGTGATTCGACTCCTGGATCAACTCCCCATCGACGCCATTTCGGTATCCACCTATCGCTTTGGCGACGAGGCCTTCGGGACCGGCAAAAATATGGCACAGTTGACCCGTAGCGCCACCCGGAAACCATTGTTGATCTGTGGCAATATTCATGATCGGGACACCGCCGAGGCAGCGCTGGCGGATGCCGATATGATTCTCTCGGGCAAATCCCTGTTACTCAATCCCCACTGGGTGAATGATCTGCGCGCCAACAAAAGGATGGATGCCTACTCCTCCGAGCAGGCCAATATCGCCTATACCAAAGAGCCTTTACCCTGATCCGCTTTCAAGCCTTCGGTAGGGTTACGCCACTCTGGCCCTGATACTTGCCGCCGCGGTCGGCATAAGACACTTCGCAGACCTCGTCCGACTCCAAAAAGAGCACCTGCGCCACGCCCTCATTCGCATAGATTTTCGCGGGTAAGGGCGTCGTATTGGAGAATTCCAGGGTCACATAGCCTTCCCACTCCGGCTCAAAAGGGGTGACATTGACGATGATGCCGCAACGGGCATAGGTGGATTTACCCAGACAAATGGTCAGCACATTACGCGGGATACGGAAGTATTCCAGCGTGCGCGCCAGGGCGAAAGAATTCGGCGGGATAATGCAGGTATCCCCGGTAAAATCGACAAAAGAATCTTCACTGAAATTCTTGGGATCGACAATTACACTGCGGACATTGGTGAAGACTTTGAACTCCCCGGCACAACGGATATCGTACCCATAGGAAGACAGACCGTAGGAGATAATGGGGTTTCCCTCGATGTGCCGCACCTGGCGCGGTGAAAAGGGTTCGATCATCCCGTGATTTTCCGCCATGTGACGGATCCAGCGATCGGATTTGATGCTCATGGCGGAGACTTCCTGTAAGCGGCTGGGAATCAGCGGTTCTGGACGACGATATTGGGGAACTTGTGGCTGTGATCGACGGCCTGGATGGCTACCCGCCCCGCTACATGACGCGCGAGTTCCAGATAGATTTTGGCAAGACGGGAATCCGGTTGTGCCACCACCGTCGGCGCGCCGTTATCGGCTTCGTTGCGAATGCTGCGGTCGAGCGGTATCGCCCCCAGAAATTCCACCCCGTCCTGCTCGGCCATGGCCGCACCACCACCATGTCCGAAAATATCGTCCTCGTTACCGCACTTCGGGCAGATATAAAAACTCATGTTCTCGATGATACCGAGAATAGGCACGCCCACTTTCTCAAACATCTTCAGACCCTTGCGGGCGTCCAGCAAGGCAATGTCCTGTGGCGTCGTGACGATCACCGCACCGGAGACCGGCACCTTCTGCGCCAGGGTGAGCTGGGTATCGCCGGTACCCGGCGGCAGATCCACCACCAGATAATCCAGCTCGCCCCAGCGGGTGTCGGAGAGCAACTGCTCCAGCGCCTGCATGACCATAGGGCCGCGCCAGACCATGGGCGTTTCGTCGTCGATGAGAAATCCGATGGACATCGCCTTGATACCGTGTCCTTCCATGGGCTCCATTTTTTTACCATCTTTACTGGTCGGCTTGCCGGAAATGCCCAGCATGCGCGGCTGGCTGGGGCCGTAGATGTCAGCGTCGAGCATGCCCACCTTGGCGCCTTCTTTGGCCAGCGCTAGCGCCAGATTGACGGCGGTGGTGGATTTACCGACCCCACCCTTGCCGGAGGCAACGGCAATGATGTTTTTGATGCCTTCCATCAGCTTGACACCACGCTGCACCTGATGCGAAAGAATACGGTGCCCGACGGTGACCTGCGCGCTGATGCCATGATCATTCTGGATTTGCCGGGCCACCTCCTCGCTCAAACTGATGGCCACTCCCAGGCTGGGGTAAGGCAATTCCAGTTTGACGGTGGAGCCATCGACCCCCTTGAGGACCCCTGCTGCTGCCAGATCTTTGCCCAGATAAGGGTCCTGCACCGCGCGCAGTGACTGCTCGACCTGTTCCCGCGTCAATCCTGTCATGACCTTCCCCGTTCTCAGCGCGATACTTCAGAACTGATGATCACCTCGTGGCGCTCGATACCACCGCCCTCACCAAAAGCTTCTTTGGGCAACGGGTTGGTATGCGCCGTCTTGAAGTCGGCACTTTTCATCCACGCCTCGAAGGCCGCCTGATCGACCCAGTGGGTCAGCACCACATACAGACCGTCATCGTTCACAGGACGCAGGATCTCCATACGTACGAAGCCCGGCTGTTTATCCACCTCGCCCGCCCGGCGCCGGAAGCGCTCCTCAAACTCTGCACGATACTCCGCCTTGACGGGAACCCGGTTCGCTACGACGTATTGCATGATGATATCCTCATATATCAGATGGTATTCATTGTAGGGCAGGCAAATCCTTCAGACCAAGAACTTCCTGCATATCATACAGGCCCGGTGCCCTGCCCCGCAGCCAACTGGCAGCACGCAAGGCACCCTCCGCAAAATTGAGACGGCTGGCCGCACGATGGGTCAGCTCCAGACGCTCTCCAGCCCCCGCCATCCACACCGTATGTTCACCGACCACGTCCGCGCCGCGTAACGTCGCAAAGCCGATACTGCTGGCCACCCGGGGGCCGGGGATGCCATTGCGATCCAGACACTGGATATCGTCCAGGTGCTGGCCACGCCCCACCGCCACCGCCCGCCCCAGAGCCAGCGCGGTACCGGAAGGTGCATCTATCTTCTGGCGATGGTGAGCCTCGACAATCTCCACATCATAGCCCTCGCCGAGGGCTGCGGTGATGGCGGGCAAAAAGGCCAGCAACACGTTGACACCGACACTCATATTCGGCGCCAGCACCAGCGGAATATGTCGGCTGGCGTTTTCCAGTTCCGCGCGCTGGGTCACGGAAAACCCCGTCGTGCCCACCACGACCGGCTTCGCTGCCGCCACACAGGCCGCGACATGCGCCAGAGCGGCCTCTACCGGACCAAATTCAATCAGCACGTCCAGATCCGCCAGCGCGCCCGCGAGATCCGCGGTGACCGGCAGGCCCAAAGCCTGAACGCCCGCCAAACGGCCAGCGTCTTCCCCCAGATAAGCAGCCCCGCTGCGCCCTACGGCTGCCACCAGTTGCAGCTCAGGATGAGCGACAATGGCCTGCACCAAGGCCCGCCCCATGCGGCCCGCCACCGCCGTAACGCCAACGCGCCATGCCCCGGTCATCAAAGACCCATCCGGTCAAAAAAGTCTTTGGCCTTATTCCACCAGCTTTCCTGCTGGGGGTGCTGGATGTTATCGCCGCCTTCCCGGGCGAACTCCTCCAGCAACTCTTTTTGCCGGGCGGAGAGATGTACCGGCACCTCCACCTGGACCTGACAATGCAGATCGCCATTGAGCTTGCTGCGCACCCCCTTGATGCCCTTGCCGCGCAGACGGAATACTGCGCCCGACTGCGTACCCGGAGCAATCTGCACCTTGGCGCGCCCGGTCAGGGTCGGCACTTCCAGCTCGCCGCCCATGGCCATGGTCGTAAAGTGGACCGGCACCGCACAGTGCAGATCGTCGCCGTCCCGCTCAAAGAGCGCATGCGGCAACACCCGCACCTGAATATACAGGTCTCCCGACGGACCGCCCCGCTCTCCCGCTTCGCCCTCACCGCTCAGACGGATACGATCCCCCGTATCCAATCCGGCGGGAACTTTGACCTGCAAATCGCGGTTCTTGCGGACCCGACCATGACCATGGCAGTTCGTGCAGGGCTCTTTGATGACCTTGCCGCTGCCGTTGCACTGCGGGCAGGGGCGGGTCACCGAGAAGAAACCCTGCACCATCCGTACCTGACCGCGACCACCACAGGTCGTGCAATCCTCCACCGCACTGCCCGGCTTGGCGCCGCTGCCGTGACACAGCTCGCAAGTGGCTGAACTGGGAATCTGAATGGTGACTTCTTTACCCAGAGCCGCTTCTTCCAGCGTAAGCTCCAGTTCGTAACGCAGATCGGCGCCCCGCCCCGAATCCTGGCCGCGAAAACCACCGCCAAAAGCCTGCTCGAAGAGATCGCTGAAAACGTCGCCGAACCCCCCACCGCCGCCACCAAAGCCCCCAAAGCCGGCACCCTGCCCGCCGCCACCACCATTCACCCCGGCATGGCCAAATCGATCATAGGCCTGCCGTTTCTGCGGGTCGGAGAGCACTTCGTAGGCGGCGCTGATTTCCTTAAAGCGATCCTCAGCACTTGCATCACCCGGATTGCGATCCGGATGATAACGCATGGCCAGACGCCGGTAAGACTTCTTGATCTCGCCGTCGTCTGCCGTGCGGGTAATTTCCAGTACTTCGTAGTAATCCCGTGTAGCCATCTTCTTTCCTGAAACGGGCAAGGGGACAGGATAACAAACCCTGCCCCCTCGCGACCGATGGTAATTTTACTTCTTGTCGACTTCTTCGAACTCGGCATCCACCACGTCGTCCGGCTTGGCATTGCCCTGGGCACCCGCACCAGGTTCTGCCTGCGCCTGACTGGCGGCGGCACTCTGCAACAATGCCGACATGGCGGCCATCAAGGTGGCGACAGCTCCCTTGATCGCTTCCACATCCTCACCCTTAGTGGCTTCTTCCACCGCGGTGATCGCTTCCGTCACCTTGGTCTTGTCGTGCTCAGGTGCCGCGGCATGTTCCTCCACCGCCTTGCGCGCGCCGTGCATGCTGGCGTCCGCCTCGTTGCGCGCCTCGATCAGCGCACGCGCCTTCTTGTCATCCGCAGCGTGGGCCTCAGCCTCCTGAATCATCCGCTTGATTTCTTCCTCGGACAGACCAGAACTTGCGGTGATCTTGATGGACTGCTCCTTGCCGGTCTGGTTGTCCTTGGCCGAGACATGGAGGATGCCGTTGGCGTCGATGTCGAAGGTCACTTCGATCTGCGGCATGCCCCGTGGGGCGTTGGCAATATCGGCCAGATCAAAACGCGCCAGCGACTTGTTATCCCGCGCCAGCTCGCGCTCACCCTGCAACACATGCACCGTCACCGCCGACTGATTATCCTCCGCCGTCGAGAAAATCTGCGACTTGCGGGTCGGGATGGTGGTGTTCTTCTCGATCAGCTTGGTCATCACGCCGCCCAGGGTCTCAATGCCAAGGGACAACGGCGTCACGTCCATCAACAGCACGTCTTTCTTTTCACCGGACAACACCGCGCCCTGGATGGCCGCGCCGATGGCCACGGCCTCGTCAGGGTTCACATCCTTACGCGGATCCTGACCGAAGAAATCTTTGACCTTCTCCTGCACCTTGGGCATCCGGCTCTGACCACCCACCAGAATCACGTCGGTGATCTGGCTCGTCGCCAGATTGGCGTCCTTCATGGCCACCCGACAGGGCGCCATGCTGCGGTCGATCAGATCCTCCACCAGCGACTCCAGCTTGGCGCGGGTCAGCTTCATGTTCAGATGCTTCGGTCCGCTCTGATCCGCGGTGATAAAGGGCAGGTTGACGTCGGTCTGCTGCGCCGAAGACAACTCGATCTTCGCCTTCTCGGCCGCCTCCTTCAGACGCTGCATAGCCAGACGGTCGCCACGCAGATCGATACCCGATTCCGCCTTGAAGGAGTCTGCCAGGTAATTGATGACGCGGTTGTCAAAATCACCGCCGCCGAGGAAGGTGTCGCCATTGGTGGAGAGCACTTCAAACTGGTGCTCACCCTCCATTTCGGCGATCTCGATGATGGAGATATCGAAGGTGCCACCACCCAGGTCGTACACCGCAATTTTGCTGTCGCCGGGCTTCTTGTCTTCGCCAAAGGCCAGCGCCGCCGCAGTCGGTTCATTGATAATGCGCTTGACCTCCAGACCGGCGATACGGCCCGCATCCTTGGTCGCCTGACGCTGCGCGTCATTAAAGTAGGCAGGCACGGTGATGACCGCTTCGCTGACCTTTTCGCCAAGATAATCTTCGGCCGTCTTCTTCATCTTCTGCAGGATGAAGGCAGAAATCTGCTGCGCGGAATACTTCTTATCGCGCACTTCCACCCAGGCATC
>NZ_JBYCKR010000075.1:0-9014 GCF_057473505.1 Acidithiobacillus sp. TH-A35
GAAGATCGGCCGGGTCTGCTCGGTCGGTTTCTGCGCCGAGGGGCGGGGATTGATCCAGAGGGGCGTCCGGCGGCACGCTGGCAGCGTTCCATCACCCGCCGCCTGCTGGTCAGCAATCTCCGCAAGAAACTGGGTGGGCGCTTGCGTTTCTTCGTCTCCGGAGGCGCCCCGCTGGATGCTGAAATTGCCCGGTTTTTTATTGAGTTGGGGCTACCTGTTATTGAGGGCTACGGCATGACCGAGGCGAGCCCGGTGATCGCCGCCAATCCACTGGAGGCCATTCGCCCGGGAACCGTGGGACAGTTCCTGCCCAATCTGGAAGGACGTATCGCTGCTGATGGCGAAATCCTGGTGCGTGGCCCATCCGTCATGCTGGGCTACTGGAACAATGAGAGTGCCACGCGCGAGACGCTGGTAGACGGCTGGTTGCACACCGGCGACGTGGGCAGCTTGGACCCGGACGGTTATCTGCATATCAGCGACCGCAAGAAAGACCTGATCGTGAATTCCGCTGGTGAGAACATCCCGCCGCAGAAAATTGAGTTGCGACTGATGGCGCAAGCGCTGATCGACCAGGCCGTCGTCTTCGGCGATCGTATGCCCTATCTCATGGCCCTCATCTTTCCCAATCAGGAACTCCTCAAAGAACGCGCCGGCGCCCACGCGGACGAAGCCGCAACCCGCAAGGCCATCCATGCGGCCATCGCGACAGCGCTCGCCGATCTGCCCTCCCACGAACAGGTGCGGCGTTTCGCCTTGCTGCCAGAGGCACTGAGTGAGGCCAACGGCGAACTAACCCCCACCCTTAAGGTGAAGCGGCGGGTCGTCGCCGAACACTACGCCAAACTGCTGGCGCAAATGGGCAAGGGCTGACTCCCATGCTGCTTACGCCGCCCGCTGCGCTGACTCCCATTCTAACAGCCCTGCAGCGGACAGGGGCGCGGGTCTTGGTGGTAGGAGGTACACCGCGGGATGCCCTGCTCGGTGTGGTCGCCCACGATTGGGATCTGGAAATACACGGATTGGGAGAGGCCCGTTTGGCCGAATGTCTGGAGCCTTTCGGCGCCCATCGGGTAGGTGGTCGCTGTGCAGTCTGGGTGGTGGCCGGCGCAGAGATTTCCCTGCCACAAGCACGGGGCGGGCAGATCAACCCGCACCTGCCCTGGGCCATCGCCGCCCAGCGGCGGGACTTTTCGGTCAACGCGCTGGCCTGGGACTGGCAGGCTCAGCGCCTCCTGGACCATGTTGGGGGAGTAGCGGACATTCATGCCCGGCGGCTCCGCGTAGTAGCGCCCGACACTTTTGGGGAAGACCCTCTGCGCGTTTTCCGCGCGGCCCGGTTAGCGGGCCAGTTAGGCTTTTCTATTGAAGCCCGGAGCGCCACCCTCTGCCGCCAATTGGCGCCCCGCCTGCAAGAAGTCCCCCAGGAACGCATACGCAAAGAATGGGAGGCACTGCTCCTGCGCAGCCTGCATCTGATCCGGGCCTGGGATAGTCTCGCCCTTACCGGCGCCATCACCCGATTCCCCGAACTCCGTGCCCTGCAAGCAGTGCCCCAGCACCCCGATGTTCACCCGGAAGGTGATGTCTGGATATACACCGGACGAGTGCTTGCCGCTGCTGGCCAACTCCGCAGCGGCGACAAAACGCGCGACATCATCCTCATGCTTGGCGCCTTGCTGCACGACCTCGGCAAAGCCAGCACCACCCTGCGCGACCCCCAAGGTCGCTGGCGCGCTTTCGGACATGAACAGGCACGAGTCGCCGCCGAGAATTTCCTGAGCCGTTACTTTCCCGGCAACCATCTCAGCCATCAGGTGCTGCCCCTCATTCGCTGGCATGGCGCACCCTATGCCCTGCACCGCGATGGCGCGGGGCGAGCCGCCTACGCCCGCCTTGCCCTACAGGTCCCTGACCGCCCCTTACTGCTGGATGTTGCCCTGGCAGATGCGCGCGGGGCAGGCACAGAGTATCCACCAGCCATAGATGTCACCCGCAAGATCTGGCAAGAGATGAACATTTGGACCGGTCTCCCAGATCCGCTGCTAAAGGGGGCTGACCTGATGGCACTGGGATTCGCCCCCGGGCCACGGTTGGGTAGGGCGCTGACGCTTGCCCACGAACTGCAGGTGACCGGTGGTTACCACGATCGCAAACCGCTGATCGCGGCGTTGCGCCGGCGCCTGCCCGAACTCAGTCTCCGAGACGACCGCGTTTATGGACCGCCGTCACGTTTCCCCACTGACTGATATCTTGTACCTGGACCCCCACCCACCAGTACGGAGCGACGCTATCGCGGCCATAACCGCCCACCAAACCCTGTCCCGGCGCCAGATACACGTGCTCTAAAAGCTTCCGCGCATCCGCACGACTCCGGAAAACAGACCAGGCCACCACCCGCTCCATCGGCATAGTCGAAGGCACTTCCCGTGCTTCATCGAGAAAACTGTCGTTGATCATGGCACCCCCTCTATGGCTATCGCAGCGGGCCGCAGCAGAGTCCCGAGGCAATGGTGAATCATACCTCACAGTATAGTGCGCGAAGTCCGGCTCTGCGTTTTTCTTCTGACAGCGTGCCACAAAACGCGTATAATCGGCGACGGAGTGGGCCAGACGACCGCCGCGGAGCAATCCGGGGAGGAAAGTCCGGGCTCCATAGGGCAAGGCGCCGGTTAACGGCCGGGAGGCGTGAGCCTACGGAAAGTGCCACAGAAAATATACCGCCAAGCGCGTAAGCGCCGGTAAGGGTGAAAAGGTGCGGTAAGAGCGCACCGCATTTCCGGTAACGGAAATGGCAGGGAAAACCCCGCCTGGAGCAAGACCAAATAGGCGTGCGATACCGTGGCTCGCGGTGCACGCGGGTAGGTTGCTGGAGCCTGTGCGCAAGTGCAGGCCTAGAGGAATGGTCGTCCACGACAGAACCCGGCTTATCGGTCCACTCCAATTTTTACCACACATCCCATATTATCTGGGCAGACACCTCGGAATAATCGATAATACTTATTAAACTCAATAATCTAGAAACAATCCTGTGAATAGCATATGCTCATTTCATTGTCCTGGAATGCCAAGCATATAGCCCATTTTGCATCATGTAATCCGACGATTGCAGAAACCCCTTCAAGTAGTTTGTTTACTCTTTATAAACACGCTCTAACATGCCGTAATTATTCGTTTTTTCTCCTTGACAGCGGGCATCCTTCCCTCTAATCTTCAAAGTGTGGGGGGAAGTGGGGTGAAGTGGGAGTTTTTGGAGGAGGGCGCAGACATGTTTAGGGGAACGCATCGGCACAGCCTGGACAGCAAGGGACGCATGAACGTTCCCGCGCGCTTCCGCGACTGGCTGAGCGACCACTGCGACGGACAATTAATTGTCACCATTGATGCCCAGAGCCAGGAAGGAGAACGCTGCCTGGTCGCCTACCCCCTACCCACCTGGGAAAAGGTCGAACGCCGCATCGCCGAACTCCCCAGCAACAATGCCGCGGCCCGTCAGTTTCAACGTCTTTTTGTGGGGCAGTCCGAAGAGCTCCGCCTGGATACCCAAGGCCGCGTCCTCCTGTCTCCCAACCTGCGCAAATTCGCCGCGCTGGACAAGGAACTGGTACTGGTGGGTCAGATCGACAAATTTGAAATCTGGGATGCTGCCCGTTGGGATACCTGCCAGGAAAACTGGCTGGCCAACGCCAATGGCTTCGCCAGCTTGGGTGATCTGGTCCTGTGAGAGGTGAAAATGAACCAAGCACAGCACACGTTGCAGTTCTTCTGGCAGAAACCATCGCCGTCCTGCGTCCGGCACTCCATATCGGTGCGCCGGTGCGCTGCGTCGACGCGACCGGCGGACGGGGCGGCCACAGTGCGGCCTTGCTGGCTGAACTCGGGGCGGCAGATACCCTGCTCATCCTCGACCGCGACCCGACCGCCATTGTCGCATTGCGCGCCCGCTTCGCGCAGGACTCCCGGGTATACATCCGTCAGGCGCGCTTCAGCCAATTGGCCGGAGTGCTCGCGGCGCTGGAGTGGGAGAGCGTGGACGCCATTCTCGCCGACCTCGGCGTTTCCTCCCCGCAACTGGATGAGGCAGACCGCGGCTTCAGCTTCCTGCGCGACGGCCCTCTCGATATGCGCATGGACCCCGAGGCAGACATGAGCGCCTCAGAGTGGCTGGCAATCGCACCCGAAGCGGAAATAACGCGAGTATTGCGCGAATACGGCGAGGAACGTTTTGCCCGCCCCATCGCCCGCGCCATCCTGCGTGCCCGGGAACGAGCGCCCATCACCAGAACTCTGCAACTGGCGGACCTGATCGCCGAGGTACTGCCCGGTCACGAAATCGGACAGCATCCGGCCACCCGCAGTTTTCAGGGCATCCGCATTTTCATCAACCGCGAACTGGAAGAACTGGAAGCCTTTCTCCCCCAGGCCATGAATGCGTTGCGCGCGGGCGGCCGGCTGGCGGTCATCAGCTTTCACTCTCTGGAAGACCGGTTGGTTAAACGGTTTTTCCGTGCTGACGATTATCGTATTAGCGCTGATATACCCCTGCGGGCCAGCGAGCTCCCGCCCTTGCCATGGCATCCTGTAGGCAAGGCCCTGCGAGCCAGCGCCCGGGAAACTCGCGACAATCCCCGTTCCCGCTCGGCCGTGCTGCGAGTTGCCGAAAGGAGTGAACGACATGCGGCGTAGCACCATTATTTTCGCCCTGCTGATTACCGCTACACTATTCGGCATCGTCGCGGCAAGAGAGAATACCCGCAGTCAGTTCATCGCCTTACAGGAAGCCCAGGCCAGGCATTTCGCCCTGGATAACCGCTGGGGCCAGCTCCAACTGGAACAGGCCACGCTCGCTTCCAATGCCCGCGTGGGAGATATTGCGCGCCAAAAACTCGGCCTTGCAGCCCCCAAAAACGATCAAATTGTCATGGTCAAAGCACCATGACCTATCCCGGCGCCCCCCTCCACTCGCCGCAACTCGTCACGCTTCCCGCGTGGCGGGCGACCGCGGTATGGACGGCGGTTGCGCTGGGTTTGGCGGCGATCATGGCACAAGCCTGGCGCGCGCAAGTGGAACGCGGTCCGTTCCTACGCGATCAGGGCGCGCAACGTTATCTGCGACACTTCGCCTTACCGGCGCAGCGCGGCCCCATTCTCGATCGTTCCGGTAAGGCGCTCGCACTGTCCGTCCCGGTGCAAACCCTCTGGGTAGCCCCCCGGTTGTTTAACCCACAGCAGGCACACTGGCCACAAATTGCCGCAGCCTTAGGGATCAGCGCAACCGCCCTTGCCGCACGGATCCATAGCGGTGGCAGCCGGTTCGCGTTCCTCGCCCGCCAGATTGCACCGGAACGCGCCGCGACCATTCTCGCCCTGCATGTGCCCGGTTTATACAGCCTCAACGAAAATAGGCGTTACTATCCGTCCGGCAGCATAGCCGCGCCATTACTCGGTTTCACCAATGTAGACGGGCGCGGCATTGAAGGGCTGGAGATGGCCTATAACCAGTGGCTGCAAGGGAAGGCAGGGGAAGAAACCGGGCTGCGCGATAATCTGGGACATCCGCTGGCGATCCTCGGCACTGCCAGGCTGGCACAGCCCGGTCAGACACTGACCCTGAGCATTGACCGCAACATCCAGTATGTGGCGTATACTACCCTCGCCTCTGCCGTACAGCGTTTTCAGGCACGTTCCGGGGCTGCGGTGCTCATGAATGTACGCACTGGTGAAATCCTTGCCATGGTCAGTTACCCCTCTTTCAACCCCAATGAGCGTACGGATTATCAGCCCAGTCTTTACAATAACCGCGCCATCGCCGACACTTTCGAACCAGGCTCGGTGATGAAACCTTTTACCATCGCTGCAGCATTGGATGACGGCAGCATTCAACCCAATTCCACGTTTGATGTGAACACCAACTGCTTTCGGGTGGCCCATTCCTGCATTCAGGACGATATTCGTCACGGCATCCTTGACCTCGCTCAGGTGCTCAAGTATTCCAGCAACATTGGCGCGGCGAAAATTTCCCTGCGGACACCGCCTGCCGATCTCTACCAGATGCTGCGCAATGTCGGTTTTGGGCAGGTGAGCGGATTAGGACTGCCGGGGGAGACGGGCGGCACGGTCCCCGCATGGCAAGGTTGGGATGTGGCGCGGCGTGCCGCCATGGCTTACGGTTATGGTCTCTCCGTCACACCTTTGCAACTGGCGGCGGCTTATGGCGCAATCGCCAATAACGGGGTCTATGTCCAACCCACCTTACTGCGCAGGACCAGCAACACCCCCCCGCACAGTCAGCAGGTCATACCGGTCGCCACTGCGGCGCGACTGCGCGACTGGCTCGCCGGGGTGACCAGTCGGGGCGGCACCGGTTTCCTTGCCGCGATTCCCGGCTATTCGGTAGCCGGAAAAACCGGCACGTCCATCATGGCCAATGGCAAGGGCGGCTTTCATAAGCATCAGGTGAATACCACCTTTGTCGGCTTCGCGCCCGCTAACAATCCGCAATTCGTCATGGCCGTAGTGGTGCGTGGACCAACTCAGGGCTGGCGTTATGGCGGGGTAGTCGCCGCCCCGGTATTTCGGGTAACCATGAGCGCTGCCTTGCATCAAATGGGCGTACAACCCGATGTCAGCGCCGGTGTCTGGGATGCCGCGGCAGGGAAACCCATGACCGCAGACCAGGAGCGGCGTTGGGCCGAGGGGGCTGGCGATGCCGCACACTGAGACACTCGCCAGCCTGTTGCCCACCACTCCGGCTGCCATGGCGGGGATTGCCTTGCAGGGTATTGAAACCGATACCCGCCGCCTGCGACCGGGCATGCTCTACGTCGGATTGAACACCAACCATGGCGATGGCCGGCAATTTTTGGCACAGGCTTGGGCGGCAGGTGCAGTCGCAGCGCTGTTAGAAGGCAGTGAAGAGGGTATTTACACTGAACAGGGTCACGCCGTCTGGCAAAGCCCGCAGGCACGGGCTCTGCTCGGTAGGTCGCTGCGCCGCTGGCATCGCTGGGACGAGGGTCAGGCGCCCGTCATCATTGGCGTTACCGGCACCAATGGCAAGAGCAGCGTCACCCGCCTCATTGCCGAACTCGCACCGCAGCCCGCTATGATCATCGGCACCCTCGGCTACGGCCATGTGGATGCTCTTATCTCCCACGCCAATACCACACCGGACCCGGTCCCTTTGTGGCAGACCCTGGCCACGCTGCGCGAACAGGGCGCCAAGGTCATCGCCATGGAAGTCTCCTCCCATGCTCTCGCGCTGGAACGGGTTGCGGCAGTGCCCTTTGCCGCCGCCGTATTTACCAATCTCAGTCGGGACCATCTCGATTTTCATGGGGATATGGCGCGCTATGGCGCAGCCAAAGTCCGCCTCTTCCAGACGCCAGGCCTCCAATTGGCCGTAGTAAACAGCGACGACACATTCGCTGGGCAGATCGCTGCCGCCATGGCGCCGGAAGTCCGGCAACTGTGCTTCGGGGTAAAGAGTGGAGATTACCAGACTGTCGAGTGGCATCCCGGTGCCAGCGGTACCCTGCTCGACCTGCATACCCCTAACGGCCCGCGGCGCCTGCGCAGCCCCCTCATCGGCAACAGCAATGTCCAGAATCTGCTGGCCGCGCTGGCCACCGTCGAAGGTATGGGCTGGCCGGTCAGTGACGCCGCTATCGCCGGACTCGACTTGCCGGAAGGTCGCTATCAGCGCTTGGCTCCGGTCCCCGGCAAGGCACAGGTGATGATCGACTATGCCCACACCCCCGACGCGCTGCAGCGGGTGCTGACCGACCTGCGCGAAGTCGCCAAAGGCGCCGTGACCGTGGTCTTTGGCTGCGGTGGTGATCGGGATCGTGGCAAACGGCCGGAAATGGGGCGGGTGGCCGAACGCCTTGCCGACCACGTCATTCTCACCGACGATAACCCGCGCAGCGAAGCACCCGAGGCTATCGTCAACGACATCCTGGGTGGTATGGAACGGCCCGGTCAGGCTACCGTGATTCATGACCGCGCGGCGGCCATCCGGGCCGCCATCACTGCATCACGGGCAGGGGATTGGGTGCTCATCGCCGGTAAGGGGCACGAGCGCATCCAGGAGATACTGGGGCAGCATTTACCCTTTCAGGACCACAGTATTGCCGCGGAGGTGCTCAGCGCATGATCCGCTATTCACTGAAAGAAATCGCTGAAATAACCGGGGGTAAGCTGTTGCCCGGCAGCGATGGCCGCAAAGAAATTCAGGGCATCGCTACGGACAGCCGGCAGCCGATGACGGGACAGCTTTTTGTAGCATTGCGCGGCGACCGCTTCAATGGCGAGGACTTCGTACCTGGTGCTCTTGCTCAGGGCGCCGGAGCTGTATTGACCGGCACCCCTGTCGCGGCACCCGGTGTCTTGGTGGAGGATACCCTGATAGCGTTGCAGACACTGACCGCCCAATGGCGGCAGCGTTTCAACCTGCCGCTGCTGGCAGTGACCGGCTCCTGCGGCAAAACGACGGTCAAAGAGGTACTCACCGCCATCCTTAACGAGTCCGGCCCGGTACTCGCCACATGCGGCAATCAGAACAATCACGTCGGCGTGCCTCTGACGCTAGCCAGGCTCGGTCCGGAGCATCGCTACGCGGTGCTGGAAATGGGCATGAATCACCCCGGCGAACTCACCCTCCTCAGCGGGCTGGCGCGGCCCACCCTGGCCCTGATCAACAATGCAGCCCCCGCGCATCTGGAAGGCCTCGGCAGTGTTGCCGCCATTGCCGCAGCCAAAGGCGAAATTCTCTCCGGTCTCGACAACCGCGGTCTCACCATCCTCAATGGCGACGATCCCTTCGCGGATTTCTGGGCGGAACGGGCGCCGGGCGAGGTCTGGCGCTTCAGCTTAGAGCATCGCCCGACGCGGGTGCGCGGACACTGGCGCGCCCACGAACAGGGTGGCGGATATCTGGAAGTGCGCGCTCCGCAAGGGCAAGTCGCTCTGGAGATTCCCTTGCCCGGTCAACACAATGGCCGCAATGTCCTGGC
>NZ_JBYCKR010000076.1:0-4686 GCF_057473505.1 Acidithiobacillus sp. TH-A35
GGCCTTTGCCGCCTATCACGGGCGGCGCTATGCCGTCGCCGTCGCCAGCCCGACTCTGGCCCTGATGCTCTGCCTGCGTGCCTATGAAATAAGGCCGGGCGACGAAGTCATCCTCTCGCCCTATAGCTGGTGGCAGATCGGGCACGCCCTGGCATGGTACGGGGTTCAGCCGGTGTTCGCGGATATCGATTACTACTCCGGCACGATCTCCCCCAAAGGGGCTGAGACCCTGATCACGGAGAAAACCCGGGCGATTCTCGCCGGCAATACCAAGGGGCATCCTGCCTTCTGGCAGGAGCTGCGCACGATGGCCAACGAAAACGGTCTGATTCTGCTGGAAGATTCGACGGAGGCCATCGGCTCCCGCTATCAGGACAAGCTGGTCGGCAGCTTCGGGGACAGCGCTATTTTTGCCTTTGCTCAGCCCTCTGCCCTGGTCTGCGGTGAAGGTGCCATGATCGTCACGGACGATACCGAAACCGTCAGCCGTCTGCGCCAATACCGCGCGCGGGGCGTCAGTGAGCGGGGCTCGGTGGTGGCGCCTACCCGTCCACCCCTGCAGGCAGAAATGAGCGATATTCAGGCCGCCATAGGGCTGGTCCAGCTCGCCCGTCTGGACGGTATTTTGCAACGCCGACAGCAGGTGGAAGCGCTTTACTTTGAGTACATGAAGTCCTTTGAAGGTATCAAGGATCCTTACCACGGGCCGGATGCCACTGCGGTGCACTGGTTTGTGTACGAAGTACACCTCGGTACCCGGTTCAGCCGCAGCAGTCGGGATGCCATCGTCACTGATCTCCGCGCCCAGGGTATCGAGGCGGCCTCTTACTGCCTGCCCATGCAGACCCAATTCTATTATCGCGAGCGGGGCGGCGGTCACTGTCCGACCGCCGTGCGGGTGTCCGACCGCACCCTGATCCTGCCTTTTCACCCGCGCCTGGGAGAAGAGGAAATCGCCTTTATCATCGAAACATTGAAGGATGCATCCGTCAATGTGGGTGCTGGTGCCGCCATTTATTAGTGTGTTGTTTTTACGTTCATTTTAATAGAGGAGAAGATTGAATGCCCATTATCACCATCAAACCCAGTGGTAAAACCGTCGAGATGCCCGTGGGGGCCAGTCTCGCCGCCGCGGTGATCGCTGCCGGTGAACCCATGGTCCTGAAGTGCGAAGGCAAAGGCGAATGCGATAGCTGCCATATTTTCGTCCAGGAAGGGCGGAAGAGCGTGTCGAAAATCCAGCGTCTGGAAAATGAACGCCTGGATACCATCGTTGGCGTCGGCAGCAAATCCCGTCTGGCCTGTCAGGCCATGATCGGTGAAGAAGACGTCGTCATCGAGCTTTTGGGATTTTCTTCGGGCCTATAAGGAGGATGTGATGGAACAGTCGCTCGTCATCATTCATGCACGTTTTGCCAACGATGGCAGTGTGCGGGAAATTGGCGAGTGTCCCAGCGGGACCAGCCCTCAGGACTGGTTCAATGCGCTGAGCAGACACTCTGCCAATGGTTATGAATCTCTCTCCGGGGGAAGGGGCATTTTTCGCCTCGAACCAGCGGTCATCGAACAGATCAAGGCTGCGGTTCTTTCCCTCGCTACATAAGGAAGCATGACTATGGACAAGGATCTTTCGGAAATCTTCAGCGGCCTTGCGGAAGGGCGCATCATTCCGTATCTCGGTCCCGGCCTGTTGCCGGAGGCCGGAGCCACCCTGCCTAGCGGGTTGCCGGCATTGGCGGAAGTGCTCAGCAGCCAGGTGACGGTGCCTCACAAGGTCCGGCGCAACCTCACCGGGGCCGCGCAGTATATCGAGAACTTCAAGCACCGCAAGACCCTCGTGGGCATGATGGACAAGACCTTTGCCGAGGATCCGCCGATCCATCCTTTGCAGCGCGATCTGGCCACACGGCCACTCCCGTTGATCGTCCACCTCTGGTACGACAACGGTATGGCCAAGGCGTTGGCCGAACAGGGTACACGCTGGGGACGTATCCAGGGGCTCAGTCAGACCGAGCATTTTGGCCACTGGACGGGATATATGGATGCCGAGGGCCAGTCGGTCGAAGCCGCAGTGGCTGCCCAATGGGACACGATACTGTATGAGCCTTGGGGCTCACAAAGTCCGGCCAATAATTACCTCGTTTCTGATACGGATTTTGTCGAAGTGCTGACGGAAATTGACATTCAGACGCCTATCCCGGAGATAGTCCAACAAATCCGCACGGGGCGCCATTTTCTTTTTGTCGGATGCCGTTTCAATGACCAGTTGCAGCGCAATTTCGCCCGCCAGATCATGAAGCGTTCATCGGATCGTCATTGGGCGCTGATAGAGGCACCGCTGACCCGGAACGAAACGCGTTTTGTTCGCGAGCAGGGGATTCAGGTGCTCCAGATGCCCTCTGGCGTCTTGTTAGGCGAGGCCATCGTAGCCAAGGCGGGATAAATAAGCAGGGGACAAGGCGATGTTATGGAGCAAAACCTGTGACTACGCGCTTCAGGCTTTAGTGTACGTGGCATCTCAGCCTGAAGATGTCTGTGTTCGCAGTCAGGATGTGGCTGCTTACCTCTATGAGGTGCCCTCTCCCTACCTCTTGAAAATCCTCAAGGAGTTGGCGGGGAAGGGCATACTTCAGTCGTTCAAGGGGCGCGGCGGTGGCTTTTTGCTGGCGCCGGGAATCCGGGAATCAGGACTTCTGGAGATGGTGAAGCGTATTGAGGGAGAACCTTTTGGCGATGCTTGCGTTTTGGGTCTCGCCAAGTGCGCCGATGAGACCGCATGCCCCGCTCATCACGCCTGGTCACCCATAAAAAATAAGGTACTGGAATTGCTCAGCGAGCAAACCATAGGCCATATGGCGGAGGCGGTGCGCGATGGCCGCTATGATTTACGGCTGCTGCGCAAGGCGGGATAGCGGGAGCGGTTGCACGCGACAATGGGTCCATCGTTATATTTTATGATATATGGGGAGCGCTATGAAAGCATGGGTTCGTTATGTGACCGTTCTGATCTTCTTGTTTTGCGGCACTATGGCCCATGCCGGCACGGTCATGGTCGCCGCTGCTCCCAACATCAAGTTCGCTTTCGACAACCTGGAAGTGGCTTTTCACCAGCAGACTGGTATTGCGGTCAAGCCGGTTTACGCATCTTCCGGAGCGCTGACCCAGCAGATTGAGGCTGGAGCGCCCTATGACGTATTCCTTGCGGCCGATACCAAATATCCGGAACATCTCTACACAGCGGGCATGACCGCAAGCGCACCCAAAGTCTATGCCTACGGCACCCTGGTGCTTTGGAGCAAAGCCCCCGTGAATTTCACCAACTGGCAGTCGCTCCTGAAAGGTCCGGAGATACGGAAAATCGCCGTGCCTAATCCGCGTCTGGCACCCTATGGTCTGCAGGCTTTGCGGGCGCTCAAGTATTATCATCTCTTTGATCCGCTCAAGGGCAAGATCATTTATGGCGAGAATCTGCTGACGGTGATCCAGTATGTCGATGCCGGCGCGGCAGAGGTCGGTTTCACGGCCAAGTCGCTCATGGCAGCCCCCGAGATGCGTGGCAGGGGCCATTGGGTGGAAATCCCCCAAAGCGCCTATAAACCCATCGCCCAGTCGGCGGTGCTTCTCAAGCGGGGTGCCAGCAACCCCGATGCACAGAAGTTCCTGGCGTTTGTCTATTCTCCCGCAGGACGCCGTATCCTCAAGGCGAACGGCTATCGGCTGCCCTGAGTATTTCATGATATGAACCGATTGCGCGGAGAGATCGTTGAAATATTGAGCGCTGAGCACCTGAGTCTGGTAGATGTGGCGGTGGGGCCGGATTGCCTTTCAGCGGTATTGCTGGCCTCCCTCGATGAAGAGCCGCTGCTACGGGTCGGTCAACAGGTTGACCTCTGCTTCAAGGAAACAGAAGTGGGATTAGCCAAGGATCTGCAGGGACGTATCAGCCTGCGCAATCGTCTGCCGGTCAAGGTGGAGGAAATCAGCCGTGGCGTTATCCTTTCTGAGATTTGGCTGGATTACCGTGGACAGGTACTGCGCTCGGTGATTACCAGCCGCTCCGCCGAGCGCCTGGAATTGCGTCCCGGCGATCTGCTGGAGGCCCTCATCAAGTCCAATGAGGTCGCGATCCTGGAGGATGGTCATGCCTTTTGACTGGGAACCCCTGCTACTGACCTTTAAGCTCGCGATCGTGGTCACCGCCATCCTTTGGGTCATTGGTATCCCCCTTGCCTATTGGCTGGCCCATAGTCACGTCCGCTGGAAAGCCCTTGTCGAAACCCTGGTGAGTATGCCGCTGGTGCTGCCGCCCTCGGTGCTGGGTTTTTATCTGCTGCTGATCTTCAGCCCCAACCACTGGTTCGGCGGCGCACTGCAACATAGCCTGGGTATTCAGCTCGCTTTCAGCTTTCCCGGCCTGATAGTCACGTCGGTAATTTTCAGCCTGCCCTTCATGGTGCATCCCATTCAAGCGGGGTTCCAGAGTCTGCCACCCGCTTTGCGTGAAGCCGCTTATGTGCTCGGCAAATCCCGCGGGGAAACGCTCCTGCGGGTACAACTTCCTAATATGAAGCCTTCCCTGCTCTCCGGCACCGTTCTGGCCTTTGCCCACACCATCGGCGAATTCGGCGTCGTTCTCATGATCGGCGGCGACCTGCCGGGCGAAACCCGGGTCGCCTCCATTGCCAT
>NZ_JBYCKR010000077.1:0-3973 GCF_057473505.1 Acidithiobacillus sp. TH-A35
GGGTACATGCGGTACTGAGCGTGGTGGGGCCGGCGACCGATGGCCGCCCCGCAGTGCTGCGCTATGTCGGCCAACCCGTCGCCGCTCTGGCGGCGGAGACACCGGCACTAGCGGAAGCGGCACTGCGCCTGATTCGGGTGGAGTACGAGCCCTTGCCTTTCGTCGTGGACTTCGAAGGGGCCAGACAGGCGGATGCCGCCGTTGTTTACTCGGATGGCGGACTGGAGGATATGCCCTCGGCCGGACTGCCCGCCGCGGCCGGTGATCTTCCTGTCACCGGCAATATCCGGGGGCCGGAGAGCCGGGGCAGCCGCGGCGACATCGATGCCGGCTTCGCGGCCGCCGAGGTTGTGGTAGAGGGGACCTATCATACCCAAGTGCAGACCCATTGCTGCCTGGAGCCCCATGCCGTCGTCGCGGCCTGGCATGAGGGCGGTCTCGACGTCTGGATGTCCACCCAGTTCACCGCCGGGGTGCGCGCGCAGTTGGCCCGCCATTTCCAGTTGCCCCTTTCCCGCGTGCGGGTACGGGCCGAGGCCGTTGGCGGGGGGTTCGGCTCCAAGTCGCAGATTGGACTTTACGGGCGCACGGCGGTAGCCCTTTCCCGGCTGGCGGGGGCGCCGGTGCGTCTGGTCCATCGCCGTGACGAGGAACACATGGACACTGGCAACCGCCCTTCCAGCGAACAGCATCTGCGCATCGGGGCCCGGCGGGATGGCACCCTGACGGCGCTTTCCCTGCATTCCTACGGCAACGCCGGTGTCGCCTTCGGCGCCGGTGTGGGCAATGTGGCCACCGCCCTGTATCACTGCCCCCATGTGGAATCCCTGCAGTACGACGTTTTCACCCATACCGGCCCTAGTTGCGCTATGCGCGGCCCCGGCAACACCCAGGGTGCCTTTGCCCTAGAACAGTGTGTTGATGAACTGGCGGAGAAACTCGCGATGGACCCTGTCGCCCTGCGGGATATCATCGACCCCAGCCTCGTGCGCCGCGAGGAACGCCGTATCGGCGCCGAAAAAATCGGCTGGACGCGGCGCGGGACGCCAGGGGCGGATCAGGGGCCGGTCAAGCGTGGCATCGGCATGGCGCAATCCCTGTGGTCCGCCAATGTTCAGACCAACGCCGCCTGCGAATTGCGCCTGTGGCGGGACGGCCGCGTCGAAGTGCTTTCCAGCGTGCAGGACATCGGCACCGGAGCCGGTACGGTCCTGTCCCAGGTGGTGGCCGAAGAACTGGGTCTGCAGCCGGAAGATATCCAGGTGCGCATGGGGGATACCGAATTTCCCTCGGGACCACCGTCCTACGGCAGTCGTACCACCGCCTCCATCACCCCCCCTGCCCGCACCGCCGCCTGGCGGATCAAAGAGGCCCTTTTCCGCTCCGTCGCCTCGACCTGGCGGGTGGACCCGCAACGGTTGACCGTGCAGGACGGCTGGATCCATTTGCGCGATGCGCCGCAGCAGCGCCTTTCCTGGCGGGAGGCCGCCGCCGCCCTGCGCACCGACCGCATCAGCGCCTTTGCCGGGCGGAGCGATGACTATCCCGGTTTCCGCAGCCTTTCGGGCGATGGGGCCATGGCGCTGAACGACCTGGGTGGGGTCCAGTTCGCCGCAGTGGCCGTCGATACGGAGACCGGCGTCATCCGCGTGGAACGGGTGGTGGCGGTTCACGACTGTGGCCGTCCCATCAACCCTCTGCAGATTGAAAGCCAGGTGCAAGGAGGTGTGCTCATGGGCGTTGCTTATGCGCTGCTGGAGGAACGGGTCCTGGATATCCACACCGGTTGGATGCTCAATCCCAATCTGGTCGATTATAAATTGACGGGAGCGGGGGACACCCCCCGGATCGAGGTGGCGCTGCTGGAGAACTACCAGGGCTTTAGCGCTACCGATGCCTACGGCGTTGCCGAACCGGCCAACATTGCCACCGCCGCCGCCATCGCCAACGCCGTCCACAACGCCATCGGCGTGCGCTTGCGCTCCTTGCCCATGACGCCCGCAAAGGTACTCCATGCCCTCGGTGCCGTAGGCGGAGAGCCGCGCTGATGGAAGCCTTCCAATGGCAACAGGCCCGGTCGCCGGAGGAAGCCGCCACCCTCGTTACCCAGACCACGGCCGAAGCGATGCTCACGCTGCAAGGCACGCCGAGCGCACAACAAGCTGTTCTGGTGAAAGCCGGCGGGGTGGACCTGCTGGATCTCATGAAGGAAGGCCTGGTCAACCCCAGGTGCCTGATGGACATCAGCCAGTTGGCGGAACTGCAGAGCATCTCCCACGGAGACGACGGCAGCTTGCGCATCGGCGCCCTGACAACCCTGGCCCAGATCGCCACACACCCTGGTCTCCGGCAGAGCCATGCCGCGTTGGCACAGGCGGCCGCCATGGCAGCCAGCCCGCAAATCCGCAACCGCGCCACCCTGGGCGGAAATCTACTGCAACGACCGCGCTGCTGGTACCTGCGCTCCACCGCCCATCACTGCCTGCGCAAGGGCGGCGGACACTGCTTCGCCTTTGCGGGCGACAATCGCTACCACGCCGTTTTTGGCAACCACGGCTGCGCCATTGTCCATCCCTCTACCCCAGCCACCGCGCTCCTGGCTTTTCACGCGCAGGTGGAACTTCTCCAGCCCCAGGGCCAGCGACGTATGCTTCCTTTGGAGGATTTTTTCGTTTTGCCGGAAACGGATATGCACCGGGAAAACATTCTTGCGGCCGAAGAAATCCTGACGGCGGTATGGCTGCCGCCCCAGACACAGACCAATCGCTCCATTTATCTCCAAGTTGCTGAACGGGAAGCCTTCGATTGGCCCCTTGCGGCCGTGGCAGTGGTGCTGGATATCGACGCGGCCGATCTTTGCCGGCAGGCGAGTATTGTGCTCGGCGCAGCGGCGCCGGCTCCGTGGCGGGTGCGACAGGCCGAAGCCTTGCTGACGGGGGTGAAGATCAGCGGGAAAACGGCGGAAGCAGCGGGAGAGGCGGCGCTGGCGGGGGCAATATCCTTAACGCAGAATGCCTACAAATTACCCTTGCTCGCAACGCTGGTGCGCCGCGCTGTACTGGTGGGTGCCGCCACCTTGCCGCAGGATCAATTCTGAAATTGGCGTAGAGTCGCTGCCGTAACCTCGAAGAGCGACCTTTCAATTATTATGTTTGTAACATTCCCACAGGGCGCCCTGCAGAAGACTTCAGGCCGCGCATCGTGCCGCAGCATTCAGATTCTTGTACCGATGAGGGTATGCCGGAGATATAACGGTTATCTCCGAGTTTCATACCGCTGAAGACGGCATAGATTTCTCACACCCGGCATCTGTAACGCCCATTTTGATTGCGTTTAAGTCGATGTCAGCATAAGATTTTTACAAGGCAAATTGCCTTATCTAAAAATGCATGGAAGGGAATCAGTCATGGCAACAGGTACGGTAAAGTGGTTCAACGATAGCAAAGGGTTTGGCTTCATCACGCCGGATGATGGTAAGGAGGACGTGTTTGTGCATCACTCCGCTATTCAGGGTAGCGGTTTCAAGTCGCTGGCGGAAGGTCAGAAGGTTTCATTCACTACCACGCGCGGTCCCAAGGGCCTGCAGGCTGAAGACGTTCGCCCAGCCTAACGTGTTGGTCTAACCCTGAAGTCTGGGGGGAGGCACCCTGCCTCAGGCGGGCCTGACGCAGCGGGTTCACAGTTCAAGATCACACAAATCCAGCAGCGGCTGGTAGTCGTGAGCCTCTGCGGCACAAAGCGCCGCAATATCGGCGCGCCTGGCGCTGCTGGGCATCCACCCAGCGGGGGAGTGGTCGACTTCCGTACTCGCGGTTACGCCACGCTCCACGAACTGCCCCCCTGAACACTCCTTTTTACCGCCCACTTCATTCTGTGCCTTGGCATAACGCAGCTCGGCTGCGGGGAATCACACCTTTCCCGGATTACAGAGGTTCCCCGACCATCCCACCCACCTCACCCCACACCGTTACGC
>NZ_JBYCKR010000078.1:0-8371 GCF_057473505.1 Acidithiobacillus sp. TH-A35
TAGTCACGCTCACGCAGATAGCGCACCACCGTATCAAAGGTGACCATGACCCGGGCATGGCCGAGATGACAGAAGTCGTATACGGTCATTCCGCAGACGTAGAGTCCCACATGATTGGGGCGCAGCACTTCCAGCGGCGTTTTACGGCGGCGCAGGGTGTCAAAGAGGGTCAGTACCGGCAGAGTGGTCATATTTTCAGCCTCGACAAGCGTTCAGGAGCGTTGGGCAGCGGCATGAAGGCGCGTTAACGCGCGCTTTTCACCGATGAGGGGGAGGAGCGCCGCCAGTTCCGGCCCGTGGGTGAGCCCGGTAAGCGCGGCGCGCAGGGGCATGAACAGCGCCTTACCGCGCTGCCCGCTGGCTTGCTGCAAGGCTTTGGTCCAGAGCCGGTAGTCGCCACCCGACGCTTGCAGCGTCGCTTGGGCGATGGACCAGAACTCAGGGCTGGCTCCGGTGATGGCTCCGGCAGCCTCGGCGTCGACCGCGGGTGAGGCAAAACAGCGCTCAGCCCAATCCAGTGCATCGGCGGGCAGCAGGATATTGGCACGCACCGCCGCCACAAAATGCATTTCCTGCCCTGCCGGCACGTTGTCCTGCAGATGGGGCGCCAACCAGTTCCAGACGGCGGCATCGTCCAGCGACTGTACCGCTTCATGCTGCCAATGCTGCAACTGCACCATATCAAAATGGCTGGGCGCCCGGCTGATCTGGGTCAGCGCAAAGCCCTGCGCCAGTGCGCTGCTATCCAGAAAGCCCGTCGCGCTGTAATGATGCCCCAGACGGGCGAGGTAGTTAAGCACCGCCGGGGCCAGATAGCCGGCCTCGCGCAGGCCGCGCAAGCTGACTGCCCCGTATCGCTTGGACAGAGGCTGACCGTCGGCACCGAGTAACAAAGGCAGATGACCATAACCGGGAACCGGTAACCCCAGCGCCTGCAAAATCAGGATTTGCCGGGGGGTATTGGTCAGGTGGTCCTCGCCACGCAAGACCAGATTCACCCCCATCAGCGCATCGTCGACCGCGTTGGCAAAGAAAAATGCCGGGCTGCCGTCACTGCGGCGGATGACAAAGTCCCCCAGATCAGCCAATGCATAGTGACGCTCGCCCCAGACCAGATCCGATACTGGGAGGATGCCCTGATCCGGCACCCGGAAACGCAGCGTGGGCCGGATGCCCGCCGCCTCCCGTTCAGTCCGCACCTCAGCATGAAGATGCCGACAATGTCCACCATAGCGTGGTGCTTTACCCGCCGAGCGCTGTACGGCGCGCTCCGCGGCCAGGTCGTCGGCGCTGCAATAGCAGGGATAGGCCTGGCCGCTGGCCTGCAAACGGGCATAGTACTGGTCATAGATGGCCAGACGCTCCATCTGCCGGTATGGGCCGTGATCGCCACCCCGGTCCGGGCCTTCGTCCCAGTCGATGCCGAACCACCGCAGATCTTCCAGCAAGGCCTTCTCATAGATCTCGGGGGAGCGCTGCTGATCCGTATCTTCAAGGCGTAAAATGAACGTTCCACCCGCGCCACGCGCCGCCAGCCAGGCGAAAAGGGCTGTGCGGGCGTTGCCAAGGTGCAGGTAACCGGTGGGGCTGGGTGCGAAGCGACTCTTTAGATTCATGGTGGTATAGTATTGCGCCATCGGCCGCGTCGCAATGCAAAAGCCGGGATAGGATACTTCGCAAAGTGCAGACCCGAATGCACTTTGCGAAGTACTCATACACACGGAAAGAAACGGAATGGCTCAAGCTAATACCCCGCGCGCGCGCTCTAAGAAACCTAAGCGCCACCATTATGGACGCTGGATTTTACTGATTATCCTGTTGATTCTGATAAATATCGGGATTGGCGTCGGTATCTACGTCTACCGCATCTGGCAGACCTTGCCGCCCATCCATGAGCTCAAGGAATGGCGTCCCGACGAGCCTCTGCGAATTTATGCCGCGAACGGCACACTGCTCCAGGAGGTCGGTCCGCAGATGCGTTATGCCCTGCCCATCGACCAGATTCCAGTCAAGTTGCAGGAAGCCTTCATATCCGCCGAAAACGCCCGCTTCTACAGCGACAACCCCCTTAACTACCCGGTCAGTTACCCTGGGATTCTGCGTGCCGCGATAGTGGACGCTATTCACATGGCACCGGTGCAGGGGGCCAGCACGATCCCGGAGCAGGTAGCGCGCAACTTTTACCTGACTCCGCAAAAAACCATTTCCCGCAAGATCGCGGAAATCCTCCTGGCGTACAAACTCGCCAACCACTTTACGCACAAACAGATTCTTGAGCTTTATCTGAACAAGATTTATCTCGGTCAGGGTGCCTACGGCGTGCAAGCTGCGGCGCGGACCTATTTTGGAAAAGGCGTCAGTCATCTTACCTTAGGGGAGATGGCAACCATTGCGGGGCTACCGCCGGCACCTTCCGTTTTAAACCCTGTAGTGAATCCTGATCTCGCCAAAAGGCGGCGTGCTTATGTGCTCAAGCGCATGGAAAAGCGCGGTTATATTTCTACGGATGAAGAGGCGAAGGCCAACGCGGAACCCATTCTTTCGCGGTATCATGCTGCTGCCAGCAACGGTGCACCTTATGTCACCGACTGGATCGCCAGTTGGCTCACCCAGCAATTCGGCAGCGATTTCACCTATCGTTCCGGGCTCAAGGTGTACACTACCATCCTGCCACAGGATCAGGAGGCAGCGAATGAGGCGGTTGCCGTGGGGCTGGAAAACTACGATATGGGGCTATCCAGTATGGACCTCAAAAGCTACCGCGGCCCCATCGCGCGCCTCAGCGGGGACACGCTGCAGGCAGCACTCGCGGGTAAGCGGCCTGATGTGTTGCCACCACATGACCCGGCCAACCTCAAATGGGGCGTAGTGGTCAGTACCGACGCCAAAAGCGCTACGGTCTCTCTGGAGGGCAAGAAAAACGTCATTCTCACCTTGCGCGACGTCAGTTGGGCACGTCCCCGTTATAGTGCCCCCAAGCCACGTTTGGTGAATGCGGTTCTGCACAGTGGCGACTTGGTCTGGCTGCGCCCTTATGTACATTCTGTTACGGCGGGGGCAGGTCAGGAATGGGGTGCCAATGTCTGGTCCTCTGCTGGCAAAGATGCGGGCTGGCAGCTCTCACAGATTCCTCAGGTACAAGGCGCTCTGGTGAGTCTGGACAGCCGTACCGGGGCTATCCACGCCCTGGTGGGTGGCTTCAGCTATGAACTCAGCCATTTTGATCGCGCCGTTTTTGCTTATCGGCAGCCGGGCTCGGGCTTCAAGCCCTTCGTCTACGCTGCGGCTATGGATGCGCCAGCGCTGCTGGCTTCAGGCAAGAGCAGTTATATGACGCCACAGACCCCGATTCCAGACACCCCCCTGTCGATTACCCTGCCTACCGGACAGGTCTATGTGCCGACGAACTACAGCAACCAGTTCTCCAATACACCGATTCCGGTATGGTCGAATCTGGCTTACTCTCATAACGTACCCAGTGTTCGCATCCTCATGGACATCGGCATCCCCTATGCGGCGCAGTATGTGCAACGCTTTGGTTTTCCGGCCCAGCAGGTACCTCAGGTGCCCTCCATGGTGCTTGGCGCAGGAGATTACAGCCCCTTACAGCTCGCCCGTGCCTATGCGGTCTTTTCCAGCGGCGGCTTTCTGCCCCATCCCTATCTCATCACCAAAATTGTGAATAGTCGCGGTACACAGATATCCCTTCTCAATTGTCCCATGGGCTATGCCCCGCCCGCCCAGCAGACGGCCATACCCCCGGGGGTAGCCTACCTGCTGACTGAGATGATGCAGCAGGTGATCAAAATTGGCACCGGTGTCGCCGCCCAGAGCCTCGGGCGTAATGACATCGCCGGCAAAACCGGCACGACCAACCACGAAAATAATGCCTGGTTCAATGGGTTCAGCCCGCACATCACCACCAGTGTCTGGGTGGGCTATGATGACAACCGCACCATGGGCCGTTGGGCTGCGGGGGCGCGTGAGGCATTACCTATCTGGATTCACTATATGCGGACGGCCATGGCGGGCAGCCCGGCCACCGGATTCTTCCGGCCGCCTTCGGTGACCGGCCCCACTATCAGTGGCGGTAGTAACGTCATTGGTGTCAGTGATTATCTCGCCGGGTATCCGCCCGTTGCCGCACCCACGGCTTCCACGGAAAGTGGCGCCGGAACGGATATTGGCGACAGATTGATCAACACCATCAAGAGTCTCTTCTAAGAAGAGACGGGAATCCGCCCTGCATCCATTGATACTCCTGCCCTCATGGTCGGCCATGAAGGCAGTGCAGTGCTACGGTGCCGCTGGATACCGGAACTGGCGGCCATCCCCGACAGGATCCTGGAAATCGGATGTTGGAACAATCGCTTGACAACGAATTCCGATTTTAATACCGTGCAACACAGTTGCATAACTGGATATTGATGGTCTGGTGCAGAATTGGATATCTGGTTCCGAGGATTTTAAAAGTGATTCATTTTAACAGACAGAAAGCACCTCTCCCTTCAATGGCTGGCCGTCGCATGCGGCGGTGGGCGCCCGATATGTGGACTGCACTGCCGCCACTGGTCGTCTTGTGTGCCGGGCTGGGCATGGCGCCGGTAGCCGCTGCGGCGACCATTCATGCTGTGGGTATAGAGAATCAATATGCCAATGTGATCGGCCAGATTGGTGGGGAATATGTCACTGTCACTGCCATCGAAAGCAACCCCAATACAGACCCGCATACCTTTGAAGCGAGTCCTGCCGTGGCCCGCGAGATCGCTGCAGCGCAAATTGTGGTGCGTAACGGCGTCGGCTATGACAGTTGGGCCGAGAAGATCCTCGCGGCGGATCACAGCGCTCAGCGCAAGGTGATCGTCGTTCAGGATCTGCTCCATCTGCCGAAAAGCACCCAAAACCCCCATCTCTGGTACAAGCCGGAGACGATGCCTGCCGTAGCCAAGGCCGTTGCCCAGAGTCTGACGGAACTGGACCCGGCCCACGCTGCCTATTTTACGGCCAATGTGCGCAAGTTTGATGCCTCTCTGAAGCCCTGGTATCAGGCAATCGCCAGCTTCAAGGCCCAGTTTGGCGGAACGCCGGTGGCAGTGACGGAACCCGTCGCCGATTACCTGTTGCAGGCTGCGGGTTGCGACATCAAAACGCCGTGGAAACTGCAGGCGGCTATTATGAACGGTACCGACCCGGCACCACAGGATGTGAGTATCCAGGACCAGCTCATTAAGCAGCATCAGGTCAAGGTGTTCCTTTATAACCAGCAGGTGACCAGCGCGCTGACAGCATCATTCCTGGGTAAGGCGAAAGCAGCGAATATCCCTGTGGTCGGTTTCTATGAAAGCATGCCGACGGGCTATAGCTATCAGTCCTGGATGCTGGCGGAGGTGCATGCGCTGAGTAATGCGGTGAAGCATGGCACTTCGACGACTGTGCTGAAGTAATACGGCATTGGGAACGCCTGATCCAATACTTTCGGTCACTCGTCTCTCTGTGGATTTGGGCGGTCGCCGCATTTTGCGGGATGTCAGTTTTGAACTCTATCCCGGCCAGCTCTGTGCCCTGATCGGTGAGAATGGTGCGGGCAAGACGACCCTGCTGCGCAGTCTGCTGGGTCTGACGCCGATCCGCGCGGGGCAGGCCTTGATAGATGGCGCGTCCGCTAGTCAGCGCCGTGCTCTGGTCGGCTATGTGCCCCAGAAAATCGCTTTTGATGCGGATATCCCCCTGCGGACCCGAGATCTGGTGCAGTTGGGGCTGGATGGCCATCGCCTTGGTCTGCCGCTATTTCCCGGTCGTAAAAAAGCCTTGGTAGATCAAGCGTTGCATGCGGTCGGGGCAGAGGCCTTTGCGGATCAGCGGGTTGGGGAACTCTCCGGTGGCCAGCAACAGCGGGCAGTTATCGCCCATGCCCTGGTGCGTCAGCCGCGTCTGCTCATTCTCGATGAGCCCTTGGCTAATCTGGATTTCGGCAGCGCCAATGCGCTGGTGGCGTTGCTTGGTAGATTGACGCGTACCCGACAGATTGCTGTACTGGTGACTGCCCATGATATGAACCCACTCTTATCTGTCGTGGACCGTCTGGTCTATCTGGTGGGCGGGCAGGCCGCCACCGGCAGTGTGGAGGAGGTGGTGCAGCCTGAGGTGTTGAGTAAGCTCTATGGTTACCCGGTAACGGTATTGCGGCATGGGCGGCGGATACTTGTGCTACCCGATGTCGCGGCTGAAGATGCCGAGGCGGGCACGGCAGCGCATGTGCCGCATCCGGAAAAGGCCGATTAACGCCATGTGGAATCTTTGGATGCTTTTGGGAAATTCTAGTTTCTTCAGCAGTGAGCCGGTGCAAACCGCGCTGATCGTGGGGACTTGCGCAGCGCTGGTCAGCGCGGTGATCGGTGTGTTTACCATATTGCGCGGCAATGCCTTTGCCGGACATGCCCTGGCCGACGTGAGCAGCGCCGGTGGGGCGGCCTCCTTCCTGCTGGGCATCAATCCCTTGCTGGGCTTTCTGGGTATGGCCTGGATTGCGGCCTTCGGCATGGAGTTTCTTGGTGTACGCAAGGTGCGGGAGCGCGATCTTGCCACGGGCATCGTTCTGGGGGCGGGATTGGGTCTGTCGGCGCTCTTTCTCTATCTGGATGTGACGACTACCAGCACTACGGGTGCAGCGGTATCGGTGATGTTTGGATCCATGTTTGCGATTCCGCAGAGCCTTATCGGTCCTGCGTTGGTGGCCTCCGCCGGGGTGCTTTTGCTGGTGGGTCTGCTCTACCGGCCGATGATGTTGACGGCGGTGGAGCCTGATCTGGCGGCAGCACGGGGTATTTCCCTGCGTTGGATCGGTTTGCTGCAACTGCTGGCCCTGGGGCTGGCGGTGGCGGTCTGCGCTCTGGCCATTGGCGCGGTGCTGGCGACGGCTTTGCTCATTGGTCCGGCGGGTGCGGCGATTCGTCTGAGCCGGCGTCCGGCACAGGCGATATGCTGGGCCATTGCTATCGGTTTGACGGCGGTCTGGGGTGGTATCTGGATGGCCTATGAGAGTTACTACTGGTTTTCCGGTAATGCCTGGCCAGTGAGCTTTTTTGTCGTGACGCTGGTATTTCTGTTTTATCTGGCGGCGGTGCTGGTGGCTAAAGTGGCGGGCTTGTCGGCGCGTCCGAAGTCGGTCATCTGGCCGCACTGCGAGGTATAGGGCATGTTCTCCAGTTTCATGATCAATACCTGGATTGCCGCCACCGCCATTGCTTTTGTCGCGGCTTTCGTCGGATTTTTTGTGGTGGCCAGACGTTCGGCCTTTGCCGCCCATGCCTTGCCACTGGGTGCCTTTCCGGGGGCGGCGGCGGCCAACCTGCTGGGGGTCAATCCGCTGATCGGGTTGCTGGTTTTTGTCGGAATGGGGGTTTTACTCCTGCGCCAATTGGTGCGCATGGGGCGCCGCGATGTGGGCACGGGGCTGCTGCTGGTGCTGTTTCTGGGGGTGGGTGCGTTGTTGCTCAGTATGACCAGTGAGTATGCACCTGCGGTGTTTTCCCTGCTCTTCGGCGAGGTGCTGGGGGTCAGCGGCGCCGATTTGTGGCCCATACTGGGCATCTGCGCGCTGGTGGTTGTGGGCATCGTTCTGTATTTTCGCCCGCTCTTGCTGGATTCGACTTTTCCCGATCTGGCGGCCTTGCAGGGGATTCGCGCATCACGTATGGATCTGGTGTTCCTGACCCTGCTGGCCCTGGTGACTGCCATGGCCTTGCCGGTGGTGGGGGCCTTTCTGGTGTTCACCCTGCTGGTCGGCCCGCCGGCTGCCGCCCAGGCGTTGAGCGGCAATCCCATGCGCGTGCTGGCGCTATCCGTGATTTTTGCAGAGGGCTGCATCTGGAGTGCTATCGCGCTCTCCTACTGGACCAACTGGCCCATCGGGTTTTTTGTCGGGACCATCGGCGCGGGCTTGTTTACGGTGGCGCGTTCTTACCGGCACTGGAATCAGCGGCAGCGCAATTTCGTGGCGCTATAAATACTGATCGCACCTTCAACTGCCGGATTTTGGATTAATCGTTATCAGGGAGTTCCGGCCTTTCTACCATGGGTTCTATCTCCGGGGGGCCAAACTCCGGGCGCTCGATTTCGGGATGATGTAATACGGGAGGGAGCACCGGCATCCGCGGTATGATGGGGAAATCAAAGTCCATGGGGTTGACGCTGAAGATGACCCGTTCCGCGTTGACGACACCCGGGGCCTGGACCCTTCCCTCGACGGCGACCATGCTGCCTGCCTGCATGTCCGCGGCATCCCCGTTTTCATAGAGGGTGTGGGGACCCTCCACCAGGGATACCCCGTGGGTGGTCCATCCATCCATCCCGCGATCCAGGTAACCCACCA
>NZ_JBYCKR010000079.1:0-2193 GCF_057473505.1 Acidithiobacillus sp. TH-A35
CACGACCAGATCCCGTTCCTGATAGCCCTTTTCCCGCTGCAAACGCTGAAAGACCTCATCCAGGGCCGCCAGCAATGCCACTTGGGCCTCCGCAGCCAGTTGTGGCTGGGCCAGCAGCGCCGCAGCGCCCGCCCCGGTCAGCGGAATCGCCTGCAAAGTAACACCCAGGGGCGCCAGGGTGGCGGCAATCTGCGCCGCGTCCGTGACCCGCTGCGCCGATTCTGCATATTGCAAAGTCGCCATGCTAACCCTCCTCCTTCCAGATCAAAGAAGCCATACGCCCGGTAACGCCGTCGCGCCGATAGGAAAAATAGCGCGCAGGGTCAGCCACCGTACACAGATTACCGCCAAAAATGGCCTGCACGCCGACCCGCTGCAAGCGCTGCCGTGCCAGTGCATAAATATTCGCCAGCCAACGGTCCCCACGTCCGGGGCGGAAGGCTTCTGCCGCCCCGGCATCCTCCGCCAGGAAAGCCGCCCGCAGCTCCGGCCCGACCTCGAAATGCTCAGGCCCGATGGCGGGTCCCAAGTATATCAGAATATCCTCCGGCGCCACCTGCATGGCCGCCACGCCGCGCTCCAGGATGCCCGCCAGCAGGCCCCGCCAGCCGGCGTGAAAAACACCGATATGGCGACCGCCCCCGCCGCAAGCCAGCACCGGCAGGCAATCCGCGGTGAGCACCGCCAGCGCTACGCCCGGTATGGCGGTGACCGCACCATCCGCTTCCAAAGAGCGTACTGGCGCGGCCGTCAGGGTGACGACCCCCGTGCCATGCTCCTGCCGCAACCAACGGGGCTCGCCAGGCAATTCCAGCATGGCCCGCAGCCGATCCCGATTTCGTGCCACCGCCTCCGGCGCATCGCCCACGTGATCGCCGAGATTGAGTGATGTATAGACCCCCTGACTGACACCGCCACTGCGCACCGTGACGGCACTGCGTACCCCGTAGGGCACGGGCCAGTCCGGCACCCAATAACCCGCCTCTTCAGTGGCCATTACGCGCATCGCGCAGCAGAGTCAGCAATTCGGTCATGTCTTCAGGCAGCGGGCTTTCCCAGGTCATCAGCGCCCCGCTTTCCGGATGGTAGAGACGCAAACGCCAGGCATGCAAAGCCTGGCGGCGGAATTGCCGCCAATGGGCCAGCGCGACCTCATCCAGCCCCTGCGGAACCATCATCCGCCCGCCATAGACCGGATCCCCCACCAGCGGGTGGCCGATATGCGTCATGTGCACGCGAATCTGATGGGTACGCCCCGTCGCCAGGCGCAGGCGCAGGTAGCTGTGACGGGGAAAGCGCTCCACCAGCCGATATTCGGTCTGCGCCGGTCGGCCGTCATCACGCACGGTCATTCGCAGGCGGTCGTGGGCATGGCGGCCGATGGGCGCGTCTACCCGGCCACCACCGGTCATCGCCCCCATCACCAGCGCGAGATATTCGCGGTGCATGGTATGGTCACCGAGCTGGTCGATCAGTGACTGTCGCGCCATCTCGGTTTTCGCCACCACCAGCAGGCTGGTAGTGTCTTTGTCCAGCCGATGGACAATGCCGCCGCGGGGCAGGCAGGCATTATCCGGCACATGGGCCAGCACGGCGTTGACCAGCGTGCCGTCGGCATGACCGGCGCCGGGGTGGGTAAGCTGCCCTGCCGGCTTGTGCACAACGAGGATATCCGCGTCTTCATACAGAATATGCAGCGGCAGATCCTGGGGCAGCCAGGTGCTGGGCTCGATCTCCGGCCAGTTGATTTCTACCTGTTCACCACCACGAATCCGTGCGCTGGGCTTTTCGACCGCACCATCCACCAGAATCCGGCCATCCCGCAGCAAGGTCTGGATACGACTGCGGCTGGTTTCCGGCAGCAACTGGCTCAACACCGCGTCGAGACGCTCGCCGGCCTGCTCCTCTGGCAAAATCATGGGAATACCCGTACTATCGTCGCTCATGGTTCGCCACTATAGACTATTGTCCTTCATGAGCAAACGCATACTCATTACCTTGTGTTGTACCGCGCTGATCGCTGGATGTGCCAGTAGCCCGGAGAAACCAGACAACGCCGCCGAGCGCCACGAATCTGCCGAGACGCTGTTCCAACCCGCCCAAAAGGCCATGGAGCGCGGAGACTACACTTCCGCCATTAAGCTGTACGAAGATCTGGAGACCCGTTACCCCTACGGCCCCTACGCCGAACAA
>NZ_JBYCKR010000080.1:0-3551 GCF_057473505.1 Acidithiobacillus sp. TH-A35
AGGATGGACTCGCCTGGCTGCAATTCCTGCGCGAGCATCATTTAGGTGGCATTCTCGCGGACGACATGGGTCTCGGCAAAACCGCGCAAACCCTCGCCCATCTGCTGCTGGAAAAGGAGAACGGCCGCCTGACCGATCCCGCCCTGATCATCATGCCCACCTCCCTGATTCATAACTGGCGGGAAGAAGCAGAGCGCTTCGCCCCCGACCTGCGGGTACTCTCCCTGCACGGTAAAGAGCGCAGCAGCCGCTTTGCCGACATACCCAAGCATGACCTGATTCTTACCACCTATCCGCTGGTATGGCGGGACATTGAGACGCTCAAGGACCAGCGTTTTCATCTGCTGATTCTCGACGAGGCACAGATGGTCAAGAATGCGCAGGGCCGTGCCGCCGAAGCTATTCGCGAGATCCCCACCCGACATCGGCTCGCTCTTACCGGCACGCCGCTGGAAAACCATCTCGGCGAACTCTGGGCGCAATTCGACTTCCTCCTGCCCGGTTTTCTCGGCGACTCACGCAGCTTCCAACGGGTCTGGCGCGGCCCCATCGAACGCCACGGAGATGCTGAGCGTCTGGATTTACTAGCCCGTCGGGTGCGTCCCTTCATCCTGCGCCGCCGCAAGGAAGAAGTCGCCAAAGAACTCCCCGAGAAAACCATTATCATCCGCTCCATGGATATTGACGGGGCTCAGCGCGACCTTTACGAGACCGTACGCAGTGCCATGGATGAACGTATCCGCCAGGAAATCGCCGCCAAAGGTTTTCAACGCAGCCAGATCGTCATCCTCGACGCCATGCTCAAGCTGCGTCAGGTCTGCTGTGACCCGCGCCTGCTCAAGAGCGAGAAGGCGCGTAAAGTACAGGACAGCGCCAAACTTGCTCTGCTCATGGAGATGATTCCGGAGTTGCTGGCGGAAGGTCGCCAGATTCTGCTGTTTTCGCAATTCACCGAGATGCTCGCCCTGATCAGTGCACGCCTCGACAAGATGCATATCCCTTACGTGCTGCTTACCGGCAGCACCCAGGATCGCAAGACGCCCATCGACCGCTTTCAGCGCGGTGAAGTGCCTCTCTTCCTGATCAGCCTCAAGGCGGGTGGCGTCGGCCTCAACCTCACGGCAGCAGACACCGTGATTCACTATGACCCATGGTGGAATCCCGCCGCCGAAAATCAGGCCACGGATCGCGCCCACCGCATCGGTCAAAAACGTCAGGTTTTTGTTTACAAACTGATTGTAGCCGGAAGTATTGAAGAAAAAATCCTGGCATTGCAGGAGAAAAAGGCCATTCTCGCCGCAGGTGTGCTGGAGAAAGCGCAGAAAGAAAAGCTCCGTTTCGGTCCCGACGATCTTGCCTCCCTTCTCGCGCCACTGCCTGAAACCCGGCGCTGAGGCAGGAGCCGCGACGCTTCCTGAATGGCACACTTGGTGGCATTATGGTGGACGATCACCAGATGCGCACCGGTCGGCCCTGCAACCCATCGGATTTCGTCGGCAAACCCTTAGGAAATTAAGACGTATGAAAGCATCACAGACAAAAGATAAGCGGCAGGAGCGCTTCATCATCAGTGGCGCCCTCCACGGAGTGACAGAATCTGCCATAGAAGAACTCCGGGCTTTCGAGGCGATGGGCGGGCACCTGGAATTCCTCCCGGAAAAGCAGTTGGTGCTGATTCAGTACGATGGTCGCTGTGGTGCCGAGATGGAAGCGAAAATGGTCGCCGCTCTTCAGCAAGCCGGCGCCCACTGCGAATCGCATGGCGTGATATGTCACGGTAAAGATCATTGCGAACCTCTTAATTTGCATGTTGGTCCCCTGGCCAAAGATCATCCTAAGCGTCTTGCTTCGGTCACCAAGCACCTCGGTCGATGGCTGCGTTTAAAACAGTCCTAAAAATGCGTCTTCCGCGTCCCTTAGCTGCCTTGGTGACGCTGGCCTTGTGGATACTCTGTGCTACATCAGTCGCAGCAGCCGACACCCTCAACGCCATTCAGGAGCAACTCCTGAACTCAGCGGCAAGCGCCTTCGCTCAGGGTGATTATCGCCCCGCTGCCGATGCACTGCCTGAATTAGAAAATACCTACATGGGGCCATGGGTAGTGTACTGGTCTCTGCAACCCCGCCTCAAAACCATGACCCAAGACCAGTATCAACGCTATGCGGAGCGCTTTCCGGGTGGGGTGGCACATCATTTACTGCGTCGACAGTGGCTGTTAGAACTCGCGCGCCGCGCGGACTGGTCAGATTTTACCCAGGTGTTTCAGGCCGGCAGCATCCCCGATCTGATCAGCTTGCGCTGTGATGCGGCACGAGATCCACTGCTCAGCACCAGCACGGTGGTTGCCCCATTTTTCCTCTGGAGCAGCGCCGCAGCGAATGATCATGCCTGCAACGCCATGGCGCGTGCCTATCTGGAACAGGGGCAAATCACGCCGCCAGAACTGTGGCAGCGCCTGCAACAAATGTACGAGGCCTCCGCTTTTGACGCTGCACTGCGCTTTGCGCCATTTTTACCCGCGCCACAATCTGACCAGCTTGCGCCGACGGTAACAGCACCTGCCGCGTGGATCTCTCAGCAGATTCAGCAATATGGCAGCAATAACTGGCCAACTGGTCAGGCACATCTACTGGTACTCGCCCTGCTGCGCCTCGCTGCTACTCACCCCGCGCAGGCGGCACAGTTTGTGCGGACCCTTGGCGTTCTCTCTGCCGCTGATAAGTCGCTGGTGCTTTATAACAGTGCCTACCACGCCACCCTGTCCTTTCGTTCCGAATCCGGACACTGGTATGCCCAAGCCTACGCCGCCGATCCGCAGTTTCGCCCCCGGCCCCGACTGCTGGCCTGGATGGTGCGTACTGCCCTACGCAATAGGGATTGGAACATGGTGGAGCAGGCCACCCAGGAGATGGACGCCGCCCAACGCCAGCAGCGGCAGTGGCAATTCTGGTCCGCCGTAGCGCTGCTGCAACTCGGACATACGCAGGCGGCTCAGATCTTGCTGGCAGCCCTGGAATCTCCGTGGACTTATTACGGGCAACTGGCTATGGCGACCCTCAACAAGCCACTGATCTTAAAGCCTGACGATCCGTCCGCACCGACCGAAGCGAGCGCCACATCGGATAATAACGCCCCCGAGCGGACCGCGATCACACTCTATCATCTCGGACTCTATTTCGACGCCCTCGCCGAATGGGACCAGTTTTTGAAGGGGTTGAACGGGACGGGGGAGATTAAAGCCGCAGCCCGGGCGGCCTTTCATCATGAGGCGTGGCTGCTCGGTCTTCATGCGAGCAGTCTGATTCGCGGGGGAGAAGACTGGCAACAAGGCTACGTGCTTCCCTATGCACAGGAAATCGACGCTGCTGCCACCCAGACCGGCCTGCGCCGTGCCTTCCTGGCCGGTCCGATCCGGCAGGAATCCGGTTTTGCGTTCGGCATCCAATCTGACGTCGGCGCACAGGGGCTGATGCAGGTGATGCCTGCCACGGCCCAGTGGCTACAGACCCATGTAGCCGCAGCCGCTAACGCCGATCTGCACAGCGTCAGT
>NZ_JBYCKR010000081.1:0-9209 GCF_057473505.1 Acidithiobacillus sp. TH-A35
GGATTCAGAGGCGGTTATTGCGTGCAGGCTGGCGGCAGCACGTGAAGAGCTGTTGCATTATGACGAGTTTGATTATCTGGTGGTAAATGACCACTTCCAGGATGCGTTAGCCGACTTGCAGAGCATTGTCCATGCCGAGCATTTGCGGCTGGGTTATCAGCAGCATGCACAGTATCAACGATTAAAGAGTCTCCTGGGTATTGGCGGTTAAATTGATAAAAAGGTGAATAGACGATGGCACGAGTAACAGTAGAAGATTGTCTGGATCATGTGGATAATCGTTTTGAGTTAACTTTGATAGCGGCGCGGCGGGCGCGGCAACTGGCTTCCGGTGCCGTGCCGGAAGTGGAGCCGGGACGTGACAAGAATACGGTCATTGCCCTGCGCGAAGTGGCTGCCGGCAAGGTGAGCCGGGCGATTCTGGACGAGCAGATGCCGCCACCGTTACCCAACTTCCCCGGTGCAGCGAACCGCGAAGCGGCTGGAGCTGAGGATGCCGCTGGCGAGTGAAAGCGAGCTAGGCGCAATGGTGCCGAGACTGCCTCTGGCGACAGCGGTGGGCGAGGTGCTGCGTCTGCCGCCGGTTTCTCCGGCCCTAGAGGATCCCTGCGCGCCGCTGCGCGCGTTGCTCCAGCAATATATGACGCCGGAAGAGGTGGCGCGCGCGCGCGAAGCCTACGAGTTGGCCGCCACCGCACACGGCGCACAGACCCGGCGTAGTGGTGAGCCCTATATTCACCATCCAGTAGCGGTCGCCTGCATTCTTGCCGAGTTGCAACTGGATATTTTCACCATCCAAGCCGCCTTGCTCCATGATGTGATTGAAGATTGCAACATCAGCAAGGAAAACATCGTTGAGCGCTTCGGGCCAGAAGTGGCGGAGATGGTGGATGGGGTCAGCAAGCTCGGGCAGGTACGTTTTGAAACCCGTGAAGAGGCGCAGGCAGAGAACTTCCGCAAGATGTTTCTGGCCATGTCCCGGGATATTCGCGTGGTGCTGATAAAACTGGCTGATCGTCTGCACAATATGCGCACCATGGGCGTGATGAAGCCGGAGAAGCGGCGGCGTATTTCCCGGGAAACCCTCGATATTTACGCGCCCATTGCGCAGCGTCTGGGTATTCATGCCATTCGCATTGAGTTGGAGGAGTTGGCCTTCTCCCATCTCTACCCCAAGCGTTGGCACACCCTCAATGAGGCCGTAAAGGCAGCGCGTGGTAACCGCAAGGAAGCGGTGCAAAAAATTGAACACGCCCTGGAGGACCGCCTCCGGCAGGAGGGGCTGGCAGCACAGGTCAGCGGTCGTGAGAAACATGTCTACAGTATTTATAGCAAGATGCAGAAGAAGGGTATGCCCTTCGGTGCCATCCACGATCTCCATGCCTTCCGGGTTATTGTCGCCGATGTGGATGCCTGCTATCGCGTTTTGGGCATTGTTCATAGTCTGTATCGGCCGATTCCCGGGCGTTTCAAAGACTATATCGCCATCCCTAAATCCAACGGATATCAGTCCCTGCACACCGTGTTGCTAGGCCCCTTCGGGCATCCGGTAGAAGTCCAAATCCGCACCGAGGATATGCACAGGGTCGCCGAGGCGGGGGTGGCGGCGCACTGGCTGTACAAGACGGGCTCGAATAATGCGCATGCCGAAACACAGGCGCGCGCTTGGTTGCAGCGTTTGCTGGAACTGCAGATACAGGGGGGAGATTCTCAGGAGTTTCTGGAGAGCGTTAAGCTCGACCTGTTTCCTGATGAGGTCTATGTGTTTACCCCCAAGGGCAAGATTCTCAGCTTGCCCCGCGGTGCGACGGCGGTGGATTTTGCCTACGCCGTGCATACCGATATTGGTGACCGGGCGGTGGCCGCTAAGGTCAATGATATGTACGTGCCTTTGCGCAGTCCTCTGAATAATGGGGACAAGGTAGAAATCGTCACGGCAGCTTCGGCGCATCCGCAGCCAGGCTGGCTGGATGTGGTAGTGACCGCCAAAGCGCGCGGCAGCGTGCGTGCCTATCTGAAGACCATTCAGCGCGGTGATGCCGAAGTGTTGGGCCGCAATTTGCTGGAAAAGGCGATGCATAGCCTGGGCGCCAACCTCCAACAGGTTGAAGCGGCTGATTTTCAGCGGGTACTGAAGACGTTTAATGTCCAGGATGAGGGAGAACTGCTCGCCGCCATCGGCATGGGCGAGGTTTTCCCGCTGGTCGTGGCACACAAGCTCTTACCCGGGGAGGAGGATCGCGGGCGTTTGGCGCAGACCGCGCGCCGTCTGGGGCATGCGGTCAGTCAACTGCTGCCAAGCCGCCTCAATCGCGAGGAAGCCACGAAAAAGCCCCTGTTGATTCGGGGGACAGAGGGCATGCCGGTGACCTTGGCCCGTTGCTGTCGGCCCATCCCCGGCGATCCTATTTTGGGTTTCATCAGTGCCGGCAAAGGCGTGGTGGTGCATACCCATGATTGTCACAACATCCGCGAGTGGCGCAAACGCCGCGACCGTTGGGTGGACGTGCAATGGGACCCCGAAGCTCAGGGTGAGTTCCCGGTGACGATCCGGGTGGTGGCGGAAAGCGCGCGTGGTGTGCTGGCCCGCATTGCCACCCTGATTTCCGATGAAGATTCCAATATTGATCATGTGGACATCGAGCCCCAGGATGGACTCTATACGGGCATCACTTTTACCATACAGGCGCACCATCGGGATCACCTGGCCAAAATAATGCGGAGTTTGCGTAGCCTGCCGATGGTATCCCGGGTACAGCGGGTCAAAGGCTAACAAGGAGTTTAATCTATGCCAGTTCCAGTTTAGAGTAATTCAGCACCCCAGGCCATCGGGGCCTACAGTCAGGGCATGGTGCATGACGGCCTGCTCTACCTTTCGGGTCAGATCCCCTTGGACCCCAGCACTGGGCAGATGGTAGAGGGCGACATCGCCCTGCAGATCCGGCGGGTCCTGGATAACCTGCAGGCAGTCTGTGCGGCGGCGGGTGGGCGGCTACAGGATGCCATTAAGTTACAGGTCTATTTGACGGATCTCGGCCATTTTGCGCAGGTGAATCAGGCCATGGAGGCGGAGTTCGCGCCGCCTTATCCGGCGCGGGCGGTGGTCCAGGTATCGGCCCTGCCGCGTGGGGCGCAGGTAGAAATAGACGGCATCGTTGCCTTGATCAAGGCAGGCTGAGATGGAGCGCGCGGAAGTGCTTGCCCAGCCCATGCGTGTGCTGCTGCAGGCACATCCGGTATTGGTTTCGCTGCTGGAAGAACGTGGTATCCATTGTGGGGAGTGTTTCATCGCCGAGCGTGAAACGCTGGGGGGGGTAGCCGCCATGCATCATGTTGACCTCGACGAACTTCTCGCGGAATGGGCACGTCGCGAGGCCCTGCCGCGCACCGACTAGTATGGCGGTAGCGAATACGGGACTGTATCTGCAGAGTTCCGTCTCGGCACTGCGCGGGGTCGGTCCCGCGCTGGTCCAGCGCTTGCAGCGCATGGACCTGTGGCGGGTCCAGGATATCCTGTTTCATCTGCCCAGTCGTTATCAGGATCGCCGCCACATATCCTCTATGGCGGCCTTGCAGCCCGGTCAGGAGTGCGCTGTACTGGGTGAAGTTGTCAGTATCGATCACCAGCGCGGGCGACGCGAACAATGGCTGGTGACCTTGAGTGATGGCAGCGGGCGTCTGCTCATACGGCTCTTTCACATGGTAGCGGCCCTGCGTGGGCAATGGCAGGTCGGGCGGCAGCTCTGGTGTTTCGGAGAGTTGCGCGGCGGCTTTCACGGCCTCGAAATGGTGCATCCAGAATGGCAGATGGCGGATGTCCCGCAGTTTCGGGCTCCGCGTCACCTCACCCCCTTTTATCCCAGTAGTGAAGGCATTAGCCAAGCGCAATGGCGGCGCTGGGTAGCGCAGGCCCTGACCCTCCTCGACCAGCTTCCGGACTACCTTGAAGATCGACTGCCTCCGCAGTGGCCCACTCTGCGCGAAGGCTTGCGTCTGCTGCACGAAAGTGCGGATGAGATGCCCTCGCCGCAGCATCCTGCCTGGCAGCGGCTGGCGCTGGAGGAGTTGCTGGCGAATCATTTGGCGGTGCGCCAGACGCGGCAGTCGGGGATGATGCCGAATGCCCCTTGTCTGCACAGTAACGGGCAGTTGTGGCAGCGTTTCCTGGCGCAGTTACCTTTCGTACCGACGGGAGCACAGGATCGGGTGATTGCCGAGATTAACGCCGACTTGGCGCGCCATCAGCCCATGCGTCGTTTATTGCAAGGGGATGTGGGCTCTGGCAAAACCCTGGTCGCGGCGGCAGCGGCGCTGACCGCACTGGATGCCGGATATCAGGTAGCCATGATGGCGCCGACCGAGATTCTCGCAGAACAGTTATATACGCGCTTCCGGCAGTGGCTGGAAGCGCTGGACCAGGACGTGGGTTATCTGGTGGGCAGCCGCGCGCCGCGCGCCCGTCGCGAGACACTGGAAGCCCTCGCCAGTGGCAGGCTTGGGCTGGTGACGGGGACGCAGGCACTATTTCAGGAGGGGGTGGAATTCTCTCGTCTTGGGTTGGTCATTATTGACGAGCAGCACCGCTTTGGCGTGGAGCAGCGCCGTCAGTTGCTGGAGAAAGGCACCATGACCATGCCCCATCTGCTAGTGATGACCGCTACGCCGATTCCGCGGACCCTGGCGATGACGGTGCATGCGGATCTGGAGGTGTCTGTCATTGATGCGCTGCCGCCGGGGCGCACCCCAGTGGAAACCCTGGTGATGCCTGACAGTCGTCGGCCCGAACTGATCGGACGGATGCAACACATGCTGGAGGAGGGGCGGCAAATCTATTGGGTTTGTCCGCTGATTGAGGAATCGGAAATCCTCGAATTGCAGGCGGCGGAGGCGAGTTTTGCCGATCTGCAAATGGCCTTGCCCGGCGTGGCCATCGGACTGATCCACGGGCGAATGCGCGCCGCAGAAAAGGCGGAGGTGATGGCGGCCTTTCAGTCAGGCGCTGTACGCATTCTGGTGGCGACGACGGTGATCGAAGTGGGGGTGGATGTCCCCAACGCCAGTCTCATGGTTATAGAACCTGCGGAGCGCCTGGGCCTGGCGCAACTGCATCAGTTGCGGGGGCGGGTAGGACGGGGGGCGCAGCAGAGCAGTTGCATCCTGCTCTATCATCCACCCCTGAGTGGCAAGGCGCGAGAGCGTTTGCGGGTAATGCGCGAAACCCATGACGGCTTTGTCATCGCGCGCAAGGATCTGGAACTGCGCGGACCGGGCGAGTATCTCGGCACGCGGCAGACGGGCATCCTGCAGATGCGCGTCGCAGATATCCTGCGTGACGAAGCCCTGCTGGCCCTCGTGCCAGAATTGGCGGATCAACTGCTGCAGGAAGATGCTGATGCGGCGCAGGCTATCGTGCAACGCTGGCTGGGGAACCGGCTGGACTACGGGCAGGTGGGTTAGCGGGAATCCGCCAGAAGATCATGGACCTTGCGCTCAGGCTTCCGGTATATTATGAGATTGTGTGAGTAGAGCCAATCTGGGGGAAGTGGAGTGATACGCAAATTCAAGGGATGGGGGCTGTTGGGGGTGATGCCGGGTGCTCTGGGATTAGCGGGTTGCACGACGACAGATCTGCCCTCCGCGCCAGTACACTCGGTAGCCTACTATGCCGCACAGATTCCCCCGCCGGTTGTTCAGCCAGTGGCGCCCGCGGTCTCTCCGGCAAGCGCTGCGCCAGTCGTCCAATCGGTGCATATCGTCATTTCGACTACCACGCACTTCCTGACGGTCTACAAGGGTAATACCGTGCTGGCGACCTACCCGGTAGCCATCGGCTTCAATGGCGCTGCTCCCAAACGGACACGAGGGGATGACGTCACGCCGATGGGGCGTTATCACATCGGCTGGGTCAGCCGGGGCACACGCTATGGCCCCTTCATGGGTTTGACCTACCCTAACCGGGAAAATGCGGCGTGGGGGTTGCGTGAAGGCGTTATCAATAAGGCGCAATATCGCGCCATTGTCGATGCCGTCGACGCAGGGCAGACGCCGCCACAAAATACCGCGCTGGGCGGCGAAATAGGCATTCACGGCATGGGTCCGCAATTTGCAGATGACCCTCAGAGCAAGGTGTTCCCTGGGCGCTGGACGGCCGGCTGCGTGGCCTTGTCAAACTGGGATGCACAGCAAATCGCCGCGATGGTGCAGGTGGGGACGCTTGTGGAGATCGTGGGGAACGCACCCGGATTACGGCGCAAATTGGAATCGGTTAGTGCTAACGCCCGGTATAAGTCCGTTGCCGCGCTCAATACCACGGCGACGCCAGGGGCTGTTGCGAAGCCCCAGGATACAGCGATGGATACCCTGGTTGCGGCGCTCGCCCCAACCGCAGCACACTAATTTCAGTCTGCTTTCAGCGCTGCCAGTCGGCGTCCTGACTGAACCGGTAAGCCCCTTCCATACAGTCTCCCAGCGCGACGCCCTCCCGCCAGTTGGCCCGGAAGTACAGCCCGGGGTACCGGGCGCTTAGGGCGTCGATCCGCCTTACCCGATCCAGGTGCCCGATTTCGTATTGCGGGATGGCTTTTGGCCAGATCTGGCAGCGGGTGAAAACGGGCTTGCCGCTGATGCCCAGCAGTGGGTTGATTTCGTGTAATGCAGTCGCCAGCAGATCATCATTGCTACGTCCGGAAATGTCATTCTGACTGCCGCCGATAAAGGCGGTCAGCAATATCTGATCCGCCGGTGCGCGCCCGGGAAAGAGGGTGGAGGAGAAGAGCACCCCCAGTGTTTCCAGACCCATGACCCGCGGAATCAGCATTCCGAAACCATCCAACGGATGTTGTACCTGTGCGCGCTGAAAGCCAATGGACAGGCTGCCTACCGCGGGATAAGGGATGGCGTCCAGTTCGTGGGCAAGTGCAGCGTCCGTTGGCGCGAGCAGACTGGCCGCAGCGCCCGCGGGCAGGGCGAGAATGAGCCGTTTGCTTTGCCAGGCATGGTTGCCGCTGCTGACCTGCCACATGCCGTCGCTATTACCCAATTGATCGACTGGGGTGTTGCAACGCAGCGCATCGCCGAGTGTACTGGCGACCCTTAGCGGGAGGGCCTGCAGACCTTCGCGAAAAGAAATAAGACGGGTTTTTGGAGTGCCTGGCGATTTCCTGTTCCGGGCACGCAGTGCGCCGCGGAGGAGTGAGCCACCGTCCTGCTCCAGCGCCACCAGGCGGGGAAGGGTAGCTTGTACCGAAAGACGTGCGGGATTGCCGGCAAAGACACCGGAGACGAAGGGGTCGACCAGCCAGGTGAGTGCTTCATCCCCGAGTCGCCGCCGCACAAAGTCAGCAATACTTTCCTCACCATCCTGCACCCGACGCGGTGGCCGGAAAGGCTCGCCAGGGAGATGTAGGCGGCCGCGCACACTCAGCAGGCTGCCGCCAAAAAGCACACCCGGTCCCAGTGCGACGGGTTGCCGATGGCGATTAAGGATATAGCGGCGCTTGGCGAGCGGGTTGGCTTCGACGATGTCTTCTTCCAGGCGTAGCGCGCGGAGCCATTCCGGGACAATCTGGCCTTTGAGCAGGAGCGAGTTGGGTCCCATATCCCGCAGATAGCCTTCTTCCCGTCGACTCTGCAGGTTGCCACCTGGCGTGGCGCCTGCTTCCAGCAGCAAGGGCGACCAACCCCGTTTACGGAGGAAATAGGCGGTGGCCAGACCGGAAATACCGGCGCCGATAATGATCACTTCTTCCATGGGATTATGACCCCTTACCCAGGTAGTAAGGGCTCTGCAGGTACCAGCCATGGGCGTGGCGCAGCAGGGCGATGAGGACGGCGGTGACAGGTAGCGCGAGCAGCAGACCGACGAAACCGAAGAGTTCGCCGCCCGCAAGCACGGCTAAAATAACCGCGACCGGGTGTAGACCGATGCGATCCCCCACCAGATAGGGGGTGAATACCATGCTCTCCAGTATCTGGCCGATGCCAAAGACAATCAGTACCCAGAGAATGGGCAAAAAAGCGCCGGTCTGCACGTACATGGCGAGAGTGGCCATGGCTATGCCGCTCACGACGCCAAGATAGGGTACAAAACTGAGCAGTCCCGCCACCAGACCGACGAGGACGGCAGTTTGCAGACCGACAATACTGAGGCCAATCGCGTAACTGGTGCCGAGGGCCAACATCACCAGGAGTTGTCCACGCAAAAAGGCCATGATCATGGCGTCCGCATCACCGGCCAGGCGCTGGGAAAGCGGCAGATAGTGCGGCGGGATGAAGGCGGCAATACGGGCAATGAGGCGTGGCCAGTCGCGCAGCAGATAGAAACCCAGAACCGGCACTAAAATGATGCTGAGTACACTGCTGATCAGGCCGGAGCCGGAGCTCAGCGCTACCTGGAGGCTGCGCCCCAGCCATCCTGCCAGTTTCTGGGCATTGGCAGTGGCGTAATGGGTGATGCTTTGGCTGTCGAGGTGGATGCCGATTCGCGCGGAGAGTTGCGGGATGATCTGGGTTTGCAGGAGTTCTACATATTTTTGCAGATATTCGATGAATAGCAAGGACTGGTGACGGATGACGGGGAGCAGGGCCATGATGATCCCGGCCAGGATCAGGATGACGAGGACGAAAACCAGTGTGGTGCCCCAGGTGCGATTGATTCGGTGCCGCTGTAGGCGGGTGACCAGCGGATTGCCGAGATAAGCAAGGATGCCGGCTACCAAAAAGGGGCTGAGAATGGGAGAGAGGCGATAGGTCAGCCAGCCCAGCAGGATCAGGATGGCCAGCACAAAAAATCTTTGCATGGTTAGCGAGGCCCCCTCATCCAGTATTTGGCGGTTATGGGGGCAGGATAACCTAGTCCGGTGCGGCTTCGCTATGGGGGCGGCACCGTAGTAGACACTAAACAGAGGGCTGATAGTTCTGTAGTCGGCTGGCGTTTTCATGCGGTATCGTCTAGATTTGGTTAAGTGGGGCCAGAAAATAAACATTATTGTGCCGTTCAATTGGACCGGAACCTTCCATCAGCAAGGGGTATAACTCAATGAATGTTAATGCAAACTACCAGAGTCAGACCGAGCCGTCATCGTTACAGGCCAGTGTCAAAAACATAGGACTTACCTTGGGGAATATCGTGCTGTACGCGGTGCCAATCATGTTGCTCGTCCTTCCGATATCTTATTGGTTGCCAAGTAACTATGTACTACTGTTCGTCG
>NZ_JBYCKR010000082.1:0-8014 GCF_057473505.1 Acidithiobacillus sp. TH-A35
AATGAGGGAAAGCTCCATTGAGTCCGGGCAAATTCCTCATGACGATCTGCCCGATCAAGGACGTCTGCACAACAAGGACATTGACCACCCATGAATACATCCACGCTATCTTCCCCCATGCAGCCCGTACCATTAAAAAAGGATTATTTCGGGCGAGCACTGATTATCGGCGCGGTGCTGGAGGCGCTGATGATTGGCGGATTGATTTATTCCAATTGGTCCCAGCCGGTAACTATCAAGCCAAAACCGAGAATCATCGCGATCCATATGGTCCAGCCGGCACCGCCGAAACCCAAGCCGACTCCACCGCCGCCAAAGCCCGTGGTACAACCAAAGCCGACTCCGAAACCGGTGCCCAAACCGACACCACGACGGGTTCCGCATCCAGTGCAGCATCATCCGTTGCCGCCCAAGCCGTTGCTCGCCAAAACGCCAGCTCCGCGGCTTCCGGTTTACGCGCCACCGGTGACGCCGCCTGCGCCGCCACCGCCACCGCCACCGAGTCCTGCTGCACGGCAGGCCGCCATCGACAATTATGCAGCCATGCTGCGTGCGCGGGTCCAGGCCAATGCGCGCGTGCCTGACTCCGTCCGTATGATGCATGTCAGCGGTACCGCGGTGATCTCCTTTCGCCTGACCCCATCCGGTCATCTGCTTTCTGCGCACGTCGCCCAAAGCAGTGGTATTGGCGCCATAAATCGTGCGGCACTCAAAGCCGTAGAAATCGCCAGTTATCCCCCGTTTCGCAAAAAAATGCCCAAACACGACATGACCTTTAATGTGCAGGTGCATCTTTCCGCACGGGAGAGCTAATTATTACGTTTATCAGCTTGCCGTAACATGCCAAAGCGGATCTGACGATTGTAATATTCAGCGTCACCTGATAAGATTTTATCTGCGCATAACCGATTTATTTTCACAACTTATATCATAAAACTACGGGGTTTTTCATGTCTGAAGAGATCCAAGAATGGCCAAGAAGTACGCGATGGATACATATGGGATTTGCATTGGTAGTGACTTTTCTGCTTCTTAGCGAACTCGACATGAAGGCAATATGGAAAAAAGTTGGCGAGCTTCCATTTCGGCACTTGCTATTTCATGCGCATATGTGGGTTGGCATGTTTGCGACGTTAGTTATTCTGGCGTTTTGGCTCGAAATTGTACGCATCAAGAAGCTGCGTTCGCACCTTTTCCCATATAGTGGAGAGTACTTAGAAAACATATGCAGCGATATAAAGGGGCTGGCAGATGGAAGACTGCCGCCCAGTGGGATGCGAGGTGGTTTACCAGGGATGGTGCATGGACTTGGTTTGCTGGCCGTGACTGGCATGGCTATTTTGGGATTTGCAATGTTTTTCCTGATTCCAAATTATGGGGTGGCTGCGCCTATGGCTATTTATCAAATACCCAAGAAATTACATGACTTTCTGTCATCATTTGTCTGGCTATATTGGTGGGGACATATCGGCATGGCGGCATTGCATACCGTTAAGTCTCCCTCTGTTTTGCGGGTATTCAGACCTTAGAACGAAGTATTTTATCCCCCTGAAAGCCACTTTTGGAATGCTCCAGCAGTCTGTACTACCTGGAGGCATTCTTTCTGTGCGGCCTGCTGGCGGTGCAGGGAGAGTGGTGTCCCATATGGCTCCGCGTGTTTATTGAGCTGATTGGTTCTCTAAACGGTTCCTAGTGGTCACCACGCCGATAATATCGATGCTCATACGCGCGCCGACGATGTTCTCTGTACCGCTCACCGTCTCGGTACCTGTGCTCGTCGCGGTACCTAGAGTCGGCACGCTGACCATAGTGAGCCGGCGGGGGCATATAGTAACCGGAAGCATAATCCCGGCTGTCAGCAACCGCGCTGTGGGCAACGGAAAACGTGAGCCCCAAGAGAAGTAAAGGTGTTATCAATAGATGTTTTTTCATAAGGATTCCGCATATCGGAAAAAACATGCGTTAACAATGTCAGCCTGTCACTATTAACGCGTTGCATAGGATGGTTGGCAATCAGTGATCTTCACCGTGGTGCCACCCACCGCCCCTTCCCCCGTAATAACCTCCATAATAGCCTCCATATGGGGGCGCTATTATACAGCCAGAAAGCATGGAAGCACCAACAAAAAGTAATACTGCCACATAAATCAGTCGTTTGAGTTGCTTCATGTTACCCATAAGATTCCCTCCATGCAATGACTGCAAACATCGCGTTGTGACGCTTTCTGCTAATAAAGTGTTCAGCGACCCGCTCCATCCACGCGCCTGTCACGGCCCAATAAAACCGTTTAGCGGATTAAATGTCAAGTTATTAATTAGCCTTACTTCAAGCTGTAATAATAGTGAATTCTTATCGTTACTGACGAACCGAACCGCATCCTGTTTGCCAGAGCGCTTTCGATGATACCACCGAAAAGGCGTTCGCCAGGCAGGCTAAGAAGATTAGCCCGGTTGGCCTGCGCTGCTACGCATTCAAAACGTAACGCTTCTCACTACACTAATATTTTGCCGAGGTCAGTCCGTTGGGGGCGAAATTCAACGACCAGTTCACGGACCTGGAACTTTTGGAAATGACCGAATGTCATAGATCGGTTCCATCTGTAGATCAATTAGAGTGCCATAATTATTCCATTATTGAACTAAAAACGATGATGGGAAGCATTCTTGTTGGTGGGGCATAGCGTTACCTGGAATCAAACGATAGCGCGGGAGGCTTTCCCGCTTGATGAAACAGATCCCTGCACCGATATGGAGATATATTATGCACCCATTAATGCGCAAAATGACGGCAGAGTTCATTGGCACCTTTGGACTTATTTTTTTTGGCGGCGGCGCGGCGGCCATGGGTCAACCACTCATAGATATCGCCCTGGCTAACGGGTTGGCTATTATGATCGCGGCCTATGTATTCGGGGATATCAGCGGTGGCATTGTGAATCCTGCGGTCACTCTTGGCGGTGCCATAGCAGGAAAAATCAGTTGGCGGGATGCAGGCATGTATATGATTGCACAGATTCTTGGCGGAATAGCCGCTGGATTTGCACTGCTTACGGTGCTGCACGGACCAATGGGGCACCTGGGTGCCACAACTATCAACACAAACCTTATATCTGTCCCAGGGGGTTTCATGCTGGAGGCGTTGGGGACATTCTTCCTCACCACCACCGCGCTGTATACTGCCATGAGCGATCGTGCTGGTAATGCAGCGCCGCTGGCCATAGGCTTTACTTTGGTCATGATTGCCACATTCATGGGACCGCTCACGGGGGCCAGCGTCAACCCGGCACGGACGTTGGGTCCTGCCGTGGCAGGTGATTACTATCCACATATATGGGTTTATCTCATTGCAACCCCATTGGGGGGTCTGGTCGCCGGTTTGCTTTATAAATTTATGCAGGAAGGCAAAACCGACATGCACTTTAGGGAAGCGTTGAAGGAAGAAGGGATAAATCTCTAATTTTAGGTATCCCCGTTTTACCGGGGCAATATATTAACATACGCCAGATTCATGTCGCTACGAATCTGGCGTATGTTCGTAAATAAATAAAAACAGTTCGCAATGCTGATATGCTCGTTCGCTATTCATCTGATTTTCGTGACACAGGACTTCGCCAGATAGGTATAGGGGTGAACTTTTGGTCATGGCCAAACGAGTATAAGCTTTCCCCGAATGAGGTCAGAGTATGCTCCGCTTTGCCCAGCGCACGATTTGCATCCACAAAACACAAACCAACAACAGCCCGAGGGCGGCCAGGAGTGGTGGCATGCTAACGGCGGCAAAACCCATTACATCGCGCAACAAAGGAATCGCCAGGACCGCCACGAGCACCGCACCCACACCTGCGAACATGGGTGCCAGCAATGGATTATTACCGCCCAGATTATGCAGCGCCGTATGGGTCAAGTCGCGATTGGCCAGGATCAACAGAAACAACGCCAGTACCAGGGCGGTGAACGCGCTGATACGAATGTCTTCTTCGGCCCAGCCCAGAAACTGCAACAATGCAGATCCTGCCAGAAGAATGACCGCAATCCCAAGGCCTTGTGCCAATGCAAAGCCAATGTTACCGGCGGCGAATGGGTTAGAGTTGAGTAGGCGCGGCGGTCGACACATGATGTCGGCTGCTGCGGGCTCAGCCTCGAACACGGTGGAACAGGCCGGGTCGATCAGCAGTTCAAGCACCGCGATATGCACCGGCAGCAGCAGGATGGGCCAATTTAGTAATGCTGGCAACAGCGCCAGCGCGATAACGGGTAGATGCACCGCGAAGACAAAGCGCGCCGCTTTGACGACGTTGTCGTAGATACGCCGCCCTTGTGCGATGGCGGCGACGATGCTGGCGAAGCTATCGTCCAGCAGCACCAAGGCAGCAGCCTCGCGGGCCACGTCGGTGCCGCGCTCCCCCATGGCGATGCCTACATCAGCAGCCTTGAGCGCAGGAGCATCATTGACGCCGTCGCCGGTCATCGCCACCACATCGCCAGTTTGCTGCAGCACCCGCACCAGGCGCAATTTCTGCTCCGGCTGCAGGCGAGCACACAGGTCCACCTGCAGCAGGCGCTGGCGCAGACCAATGTCATCCAGCGCAGCGATCTCGACGCCGGTGACAACCTCTGGCCGCTCGGACAGGCCGACCAGCCTGGCAATAGCCCGCGCTGTGGCAGGATGGTCGCCAGTGAGCATGAGAATGCGTATTCCCGCCGCTCGACATTCAGCAATCGCCGCGGGAACCTCGGGGCGCGGCGGATCAAAAAACCCGACCAGGCCCAGGAAGGTAAAATCAAAGTCGTGCTGGCTTGGTGGCCACGGCGCATCCGGGCTGCCTGCCTGCCATTCGCCCTTGGCCACACCCAGCACCCGTAGTCCCCGCCCGGCCATGGCTTCAACCTGACTCTGAATAGCGCACCGCGCCTCATCCGCCAGATGGCATAGATCGGCAACCGCCTCGGGGGCGCCTTTGGTGGCCAGCAAATGGGTGGCCGGTCGCATACCAGAAAACACCCGGGTTATGGCCAGGATGTCCGGCGACAGCTCGTACTGGAATTCGGGGCGGCGATCATCGTGAATGTGCTCGGTGCCCGCCAGTTGCGAGTGACCAAAGGCCTGGATGGCTTTTTCCATCGGATCGAAGGGATCTATCGGCGTTGCCAGCATGGCGAATTCGACGAGGAGGTGAAAGGTTTCGGACAGTTCGGTGCCCGGTGACGCAATGAAATTCGCATCACCTGCGGCCAGCTCCGCGACCTCCATGCGGTTTTGCGTGAGCGTGCCTGTCTTGTCCACCGCAAGCACGGTGACGGCTCCCAGCGCTTCAACGGCGGACATGCGGCGCGTCAACACCTTTTTTTTCGAAATACGCCAGGCGCCCAAGGCCAGAAATACGGTGAGAATGACCGGAATCTCCTGGGGAAGGATGGCCATGGCCAGGGCAATGCCCGAGAGCAAGCTCTCCAGCAGCGAACGTCCATCCCACAACCAGTTCACCAAAACCAGCGATACGGCCAACAACAGCGCGATCACCGTCAGGTTACGGATAAGCCTGCGCGTGGATTGTTGCAGGCCGGAGGTCATCTCTCCCGTTGTTGCCAAAGCCTGACCAATGCGTCCCACCGCAGTGCCTGCACCCGTTGCACCGACCACCGCGAACCCCACCCCCTTGGTAACCAAGGTGCTGGCGTACAAGGTTGACGTGCCATCACCGCCAGGTATGGCCAGCCCAGCGATCTTCGGATTGGGGAGCTTGTCCACCGGCACGGCCTCACCGGTGAGCAGCGACTCGTCCACCGTGAGCTGACCCTGCACCAGTTGCGCATCGGCGGCAATGCGGTCGCCCTCGTGCAAAACCAGGAGATCGCCGCGCACCACCTCGCGCCCGGCGATGCGCAGCTCCTGATCGTCCCGGATCACCAGCGCCCGTGGCGCCGAGAGATCGCGCAACGATTCCAGCGCACGCTGGGTCTTGCGCTCCTGGGCCAGGGTGATGCCGATGACCACGAACACGAAGGCCAGCAGGAAGAGTGCTTCGGCACGGTCCCCCAGGAGCAGATAGATGCCGCCAGCCACCAAGAGCATCACGAACGTCGGTTCGACCAGGACGCCAAGCACGATGGCCAGGAGGGTTTTTGGCGTGCTTCCCGGCAGCAAATTTGGACCATCCTCGACTAAGCGCTGCGCCGCAGTTGCGCGCGTAAGCGCCGTCAAGTGATGGGCGTCAGTTTGTGCCGTGGGGCGTGTGTCCATATTCAATGCACCATCTTGTTGGGCAACAGATCCAGGTCACGAGCGCAGTGCTCCAGACGCCAGGGGGCGCACACTTTTAGTGGGCCGAAATCTCCGCAAGCAACAGCACCATATGAAAACGAGAACCGGAAGGCCGCTTAGTCGGACTAAGTGGCCTTTTCAAAGCGCAGCGCTGCCGAATTCAGACAATAGCGCAGCCCCGTTGGTGCCGGGCCATCGGGAAACACATGCCCCAGATGGCTATCACAACGGGCACAGCGGATTTCCGTGCGCACCATACCGTGGCTGGCATCGCGAATCTCGCGGATATGATCAGGCGCATAAGGCTCCCGGAAACTCGGCCAGCCCGTCCCCGACTCAAACTTGGCCGTAGAGCGAAACAGCGGCAGACTGCATAACGCACAGACAAAAACCCCGTTACCCTTTTCATGCAGCAGGCCGCCGCAGAAGGGCGTCTCCGTGCCATGCTCAAAAAGCACGTGACGCACCTCGGCAGACAAACCCTGCGCCATTTCTGCGCGCCTCCCGGCGTCAATCGGGGTCAAATCAAAACCAGCGGATGAACAGACCATTGCTATAATCTCCGTTAATTTTTGCGCAATAATTGCGGAAAATGCGCGTGCAGTTTTTCTACTTTCGGTAGTGCCACCGCACATATATAGGGCTGATCGGGATGCTGCCGGGCATAATCCTGATGGGTGTCTTCGGCGGGATAAAAATGCGTCAAGGGCATGACTTCGGTGGCGATGGGTCCATCAAAAACACCCGCCTGATTGAGCTGCGCCACATAATCCCGTGCCATCACCGCCTGCGCATCGTTCAGAGTAAATATGGCGGAGCGGTACTGCGTCCCCACATCATTCCCCTGCCGGTTATGCTGCGTCGGATCGTGGGCCACCGTAAAAAAGACCTGTAACAAACGACCAAAAGACAGCATTGCCGGATCGTAGTGAATCTCCACCGCTTCAGCATGGCCTGTTGCGCCGCCGCACACCGCCCGGTAATTCGCGGTCGCCGCCGCGCCGCCCGTATAACCAGACACTACCCGCGTCACCCCGGCAAGGTCCAGATACACCGCCTCCACACACCAGAAACAGCCCCCCGCCAGCACCACCACACCCGGAGCTTCGGCGGCGGGATCCTCGCGGCTGGGAGCAGGAATCGTTAAAGCCATGACATGCACTCCATGAGCGCCCGTAGCCGCTTGATCCGGAACGGGCATTGTCCCGAGCATAACCGCAAACTTTCACCAAACCAAATGTCAACAGGCGATGTGCCAGACTCCGGCGCATTTGCTAGTATTCACGTTCTGGCAAGATTCGTTTTGCAAAAATTCTGGAGAGTGGGCCATGGAAACTGAAGATCAGAGCAGCGGAACAAAGGGGCGCATTGGATTCAGAAAAGCCGCAGGGCTGCGTTTAGCGGCGCTGCTTTTCGGCCCGCTAGTGCTCGCCGGATGTGCAACCAGCCCAAATCTCAAATCTGCGGAGCATCTGGTGCAAAGCAACTTCCATGGCCAGGCCCATGTGGTCAAGGTCTTTCCCGGCCCCACCCCAAAGCTTACCGGTATCGTCGCCGAGAACAGTCAGCATCAGCAGGGCATACTCTGGATGTTGTCCAGCCGCTACCTCCTGCTCGGCCCGGTGATGAACGATAAGGGCCACGATATCACCCACGCTGCCACAAAAAAGTATCTGGCCCAACCCGGGAAGGTCCCTGCCGAACATATTGCCCCGGCGGCAATGAAGGCGCCGGGCTTCACGATAGGCCATG
>NZ_JBYCKR010000083.1:0-5977 GCF_057473505.1 Acidithiobacillus sp. TH-A35
GCCTCAGTGGCGCTGCATTTTTTCAAACAATACCGACTGGATAATCATGTTCACTTGTTTGCGGGGACGGGCGGCTATGCCGATGGCGAGCAGCGGCGTGATTTCATTCACGTGGACGATGTGGTGGCCGTCAATATGCACTTTTTGGATCACCCGCACAGCGGAATCTACAATGTGGGCACCGGGCAGGCGCAGAGTTTCAACGAAGTGGCAGTCGCCGTCATCAATAGTCTGGAACGCCGCGCAGACCGCCCAGCACAAAACCTGCCTGTACTACAGAAAGCGCAGACTATTCGCTACATCAGCATGCCCGAGGCCCTGAATGGCAAATATCAGAGCTTTACCCAGGCAGAAGTGAGCAAGCTGCGTAGTGCGGGATATGCCAAACCCTTCCTGACAGTGGAGCAGGGGGTGGATCGCTACGTGCAATGGCTGGCGGAGCGGCCGGATTGATGGACGGGCGGGTACTCGTTACCGGTGCTGCGGGTTTCATCGGTTTTCATATGGCCCGTCGCTTACTGGCAGACGGCTGGATCGTCAGCGGCATAGATAATCTCAATGACTACTATGATCCCGGCCTGAAAAGGGATCGCCTGGCGCAACTGGAGGGGCATCCCGCTTTTCAGTTTCAGCCTCTGGATCTGACCAATCGGGAGGGTATGCAGACGCTCTTTGCGGGTCCACACTTTGACGTCGTCATCAATCTGGCTGCCCAGGCGGGGGTGCGGCATTCTCTGAAAGCGCCGCACAGCTATGTGGACAGCAATGTTGTCGGCTTTCTGAACGTGCTGGAGGGCTGCCGTGCGCAAGGGGTGAACCACCTGCTCTTCGCTTCCTCTAGTTCGGTATACGGTGCCAATAGTCGCCTGCCTTACAGTGTTCATGATCCGGTAGATCATCCGGTCAGCCTCTACGCGGCTACCAAGCGGGCGGGCGAACTTATGGCGCACAGCTACGCCCATCTTTATGGCATCCCCAGTACGGGATTGCGGTTTTTTACGGTCTACGGGCCTTGGGGGCGTCCCGATATGGCCTACTTCAGTTTCACGCAGAAGATTCTGGCCGGACAGCCCATCCCCGTATTCAACCACGGCCAAATGCGGCGCGACTTCACCTATATCAATGACATCATCGAAGGGGTGACGCGGCTCATTCCGCATGCACCGGAAGCGCAAAATATCTGGCCGGAAGATCCGGCAAGCAGTGCGGCACCATTCTGCATTCACAACATTGGCAACCACACGCCCATTGCACTCACGGACTTCATCCATACTCTGGAGGGATGCCTCGGCAAATCCGCGCAGATTGAATGGCTCCCCATGCAGGATGGCGACGTAGTAGCCACCTACGCCGACATTACTGTGTTACAGCAGAGCGTTGGCTTTGCTCCTGACACCCCCTTACGCGAGGGTCTGCAACACTTTGTAGCCTGGTATCGTCAGTATTACGGCTGACAGCCTGACATTTTTTAAACGGGGGTAACGCCATGAATATACGTACGTACTACCCCCTTCATCTGCATAGCCGAACAGAATTTCTGTGGCGGCAATTACGCTACACCGGGGCTGGATTAGCTTTCATGCTGTTTTCTCTCGGCATGGGCGTACTCGGCTATCATCTGCTGGCTCGTATCAACTGGATCGATAGTCTGCTCAATGCGAGCATGATTCTGAGCGGTATGGGTCCGGTTTCAAACTTACATGGCACTACCGCCAAACTTTTTGCCAGTGCCACGCCCTGTACTCGGGAGTGGTCTATCTGGCAGTATCCGCAGTACTTTTGTACCCGCCGGTTGAGCGACTTCTGAAGATTTTGCACCTTCAGGCACTCAATACGCCCTCTCCCGTACCGGGAAACCGCCACCCGGACCTCTCAGAAGACTGAGTCACCGCCGGGTAGTGGTATAAAACGTTTTTCAACAACACTACCTTACTCAGTGCGCCGTCTTGCCTGGGTACACAGAAGAGGCGGCGGAGGCGGCGATGTCAGCGGCCTTTTCCTCAATCCAGCTACGACCGGATCGGAAGCTCATCCAGCACTTCCCCTCGTAATCATATAGCTTGCATTCCTTGAAGATACGTCGAACCTCAAAAAAACCGAAGCGGGTTTCATGAATGTACTGGCCATATTCCGCGCGCAAATCTTCGTAGGCCCCCTTCAGACGGTAGAAGGGAATCCGCGGGTCTACGTGGTGCGGTGTGTGGATCAAAATATTGTGGATCAGGTACTCGCTGATTTTGGAGCAACGTACAATAGTGCTGCAATAAAGCTGGCCAACACTCTGGCTCCACTCCTCTTTCTCTGAGAAGAAGGGCACTTTCGGATGCGTGTGATGGAGAAAGACAAACAAAGCAATGTAATAATTGAACACCAGGAAAGGCAGAATCACCGCCGCAATGACGCCCATCAGGCCTGCAATCCAGTACACCAGCGCGGAAAAGCTGAGAAAAAACACCAACGTTACCATTTTGCTATAGAAAAATGCCCGCCGATCCTTGCTTTTCGCATCTGCTTTGAAACGCACCATGCCTGGCCACCAGATCCGCAACAGATAGTGCAGCGCACAACTGTAAGGGCTGCGTTCCAGGCGATAGATCATTTTCTGCCAAACCGTCTTGCTTCGATATTCCTCGGGTGTCCAGGGGCGCCATACCCAGTCGATGGTAGTCAGGCTGGTAAAGCCGTGATGGACGCGGTTGTGCCCGAAGGCCCAAAGTCGGTACATGTTCAGCGAGGGCAGCATGAAGATTGTGCCCATGATTTCGGCAGTGCGCTTGCTCTGGAAGAGGGCGCCGTGCGCCGCATCGTGCGCCCAGACAAACATAGAGGCGACTGCCGATCCCGCAAGGAGCCCGAACAACAGTTTGAGCCACCATGCCTCGACGAGCAGAGTACCGGCGATAGCTGACAGATAGAGGAGTGCATCGAATGCATACCACGCGACAGCAATACCGGTTGAGCGCTGATAGCGCTCGGGCCGGATCGCGTCACGGATGGTTTGAAGTTTGACGGGGCGCAATGCCTCGTAGTCAGCGTCAGAAGAGGTAAGTGGCATGGCAATGTGTTTCCTGGCAAATCCATTTCGTGGTTACAGCATACTCACATATCTTATTATATAATGAAAGATGGGGCAAACGTAGGGCCAGCACCTCGTAGACCCACTAACGATTGGGTTCGCCACCCTGATCTCGTTGCTGCGCTGTGTCACGCTTAGTCTGCGCGCGTTTGCTTCTGCCACAACCAAACCAGCGGTATTTGGCGCAGCAGAAATTAGTGCTACCATGTTGGAGTCATTTGCGCTATATGTTTAGCTGCTGACGCTGTCATCCCATGAAGTCTACGTTAAGGAGAATTGAAAACATGTTGGATATTGCCAAGATTAAGCCTGTTGCCCGTATCGTCCTTGTTGCCGGTGCTATCGCGCTTGCCTCGGCCTGCGCCAAGAAGGAAGAAACCACCGCTCCTGCTGAAAGCAGTGCCACCACCACCACCGAATCTGCTGCCCCGGCAACCACCACCACCGAATCTGCTGCCCCAGCGACAAACGGCACGGGCAGCAGCGCTATGGCGCCGATGGAATCCGCTGCGCCTGCCACCAGCAGCGATGCTTCTGCGAGCTAATTCACTGCCCGGGTAGAGTTCAGAGTTGGGACATGAGGAGGCGTATCACGATGACTTTTAATGATATCAGCCCAGTCATGCGTCTTCTGGTGCTTGTCGGCGTAGTTACTCTCGCTGCGGCTTGCGCCAGGAAAGACGAGTCCACTACCGCGCCGATTGATAGCTCCGCTACCAATCCGGCGGCGGGCAGCGGCCAGAATTCTGGATCTACCCGAGGTGGTGAGAGCACTGGAGGCAGCGCCTCGCCGGCGGGCTTTGACGCGCAGGGACGAGGCGAGCGTTTTATTAAGGTAGTGACCGCCGCGGGGAGCCTGGATCAGATGGTCAAAGCGAGGTCGCTGGCGGAAGCCAAGGGCTGTTTTGCCTGTCATCAAATCGGTACCAAAGTCCTCGGTCCTGCTTTTGCCTGGGTCGCCTACAAGTACAAAAGCGATCCCAAGGCGATAGCAACGTTAAGCCACGCTATTGAGCATGGCGTGTCCGGCGTGTGGGGTTCTATGCCCATGCCAGCGCAGAATGTGACCTCGGCGGAAGCCAAAGAGTTGGCTTCATGGGTGTTGGCACAAAAGCCTATCGCACCCCCAAAAACTGCCTAACGGGCTTCTTTAGCCGTCTAGACCCCCGCCTTGCGGGGGTTTTTTATACCCGGATGAGTCTTGCGAAAAAAGTTTAAAACATTCAGCTGGATTTCCAGCACCTATTATGCGGAAGGGCTGCCTTATTCGCTGGTGCAACAGGTATCCGTCCAGTTTTTTACCTATGCAGGCGCCAGCTTGCAGGTCATCGGATTGCTCTCCTTTTTCGGTCTGCCTTGGAATTTAAAACTGTTCTGGAGCCCATTGATCGATCTTTTTGCGGATAAGAAGCGTTGGCTTGTAGTAATGGAAATCGTCCTGGGTGGTGTGGCCGCTTTACTGATCTGGCCAGCACAACATCTGAATCTGGACCTCGCCACTAAAATCTTTGTGTTATTGGCCTTCATGGCGGCTACCCATGACATGTCCGTAGACGGTTATTACATCCAGACACTCAACCCATCGGATCAGGCGGCTTTTTCAGGACTGCGGGTTGCGGCCTATCGGATTGCCATGCTGGTGGGAAACGGCGCGCTCGTTATCATCGCCGGGTGGGTGTCCTGGACCGCCTGTTTTTTAACGGCGGCGGCGATGATGTGGGGATTGGCGGCTTTTCATAAGCGTATACTTCCATCACCACCCGCACCCACGAGCCACAAAGGGCAGCATTGGCACGCCGTGCGCGAAGCTTTCTCCACCTACATGCAGCAACCGGGAATCCTCTGGGCTCTGGCCTTTATCCTGCTTTTCCGCGCTGGCGACGCCATGATGTCTGCGATGGTAACGCCATTTCTCAACCATCTGGGCTATGGCCTGGTGGCGCGCGGCATCCTCACCGGAACAGTAGGAACGGTGACGACTATCGGAGGCGCTTTGCTGGGCGGTATCATCATATCCCGATGGAGTTTGCGCCACGCGTTGCTACCGTTGACATTAATTCAATCTCTGGCAATTCCGGCCTATGCATGGCTGGCCTGGGCGACGCCGTCTGTCTGGTGGGTAGGCGTCACAGTGGCTTTTGAGCAGGCGGCGGCAGGTCTCGGCACCGCCGTTTTGATGGTCTTCCTCATGCAGCGTTGTCAGGGTAGCTATCAGGCAACGCACTTTGCTATCGGCTCCGCCCTGATGTCCGTGGCAACCACGGTTGTCGGCGGGTTTAGTGGTTTTCTCGCGGCACGGGTGGGATTTGTGGAATTTTTTCTACTGGCATTTGCCGCGGCACTACCCAGTTTGTGGTTGGCGCTGCGTATGCCTGTGGTCCTGTTTACAGATCGTCAGGAGTTCATACCGGCACCGGACTCCCCGGAGGGGAAGACCGAATAATTGCATACAAAATAAAGAGGGGGCGAAAGAATGAATTCAGACAAGAGGCTGTGGAGATGGGATAAAGGCCGGGTACGGCTCTATTTTTTATCGGGATATTGCCTTAGCACAGTTTGGCGACGATGGTCAATGGATTATTTTGATTCAGGATATGCAAAAGGGCAGGCCGGCACTAAGCGTGCAGGCAAATCATAGACAACTGCCTGCATCCACGGCAAAGCTCCTAACCACTGCGTATATCCTGCATGAATTGGGGCCGGAATCTCACCAGCAAACCCGGATATTGGCCCGGACCGTCGATGATGGTGTGGTGCAAGGGCCGTTAATTTTACTGAGTGGCGGTGACTCTAATCTCTCCAGCCGACGTTTTCCGTTTATTACGCAAACGGTGCGGGATGACCCCATGTTATCCTACGCGGATGCTTGCCGCTCAAGTATGGGCAGGTAGAACATGTTTT
>NZ_JBYCKR010000084.1:0-4394 GCF_057473505.1 Acidithiobacillus sp. TH-A35
CCGCCATGTCGCGCATAGAAGCGCTGGGTCGTATCCAGGTGCCGGACATTGAGCAAGCGCCCGCCAAAAAGGTGGACACCCCAGCGGCGGCCCACCCAGTAATTCACCGCGTCACCCAGCACCGCCGCAGCCACCAGCAAACCCAGCAGCCAGGGCGCGCTCATGATGCCTGCACCGGCTAGAGTACCACAGATAAAAAGCATGGAGTCGCCCGGCAAGACCGGCATGATCACCAGCCCAGTCTCCGCAAAGAGAATCAGGAACAACAGGGCATAGACCCAGGCTCCATATTCCTGCAAAAACAGAATCAGGTATTGGTCAAAGTGCAGCAGAATCTGCACGAGATGATGAATATCAGACATTGGCGCGATCACCCGGTGCGACGTGGATTCACGCGTCTTCCGGCGCGCCGCGGTAACGCTGATAGTGACGTTCGAACATCATCTCCAATTCAACAATAACCGTCCCTGCCGCTTCCCCGCCCATCACATGCCTGGACATCAGGCCGGAGGTGTCGTTGAGCATCTCCTTGGCATCGAGCATGGCATAGCTTTCCCGCAGGCGTTTAATCGCGCCGACGACGGTCTCACCCTCTTTGGCGGGTAAGATATTCGGCTCCCGTGGCATCGGCTCTGGCGCTGGCTGTCGCCGGCTATTCAGGAATTCCGCAAAAGTAAGCACCTGCTCCTGCTCCGCACTCCCGAGCCTGCGCATAACGCGGAGAATATGGCGTTCCCGACTGTTCATACATCGTCCCCAGTGTCCACCTTGAGGGCAAATACCCGTGGTTTGCGTTTCTCCGTCATAAGAGACAATTCGCGGACCAGAGCGACAATGACCCGGTCCGTAGTTTTCTGCATCTCCGGCCACAGTGCCCGCGCCTGCCCCAGCAGTTCGCCGATATTCTCGGGCGTTTCGCGGTCCTCTTCCATGAGGATATCTTCAATCAGCCCCGGCTTCATCTCCGGCCGGAACAGTAGCCCTACCACCCCCTCTTCCGGGCGGAAGGCGATCCAGCGACCTTCGTCATCCACCACCAGCGGCTCGATGCCCTCCGGCAGGGTGGCGGTGCCCGGCGACCAGACCATCACCTGAGCGCCGTCCACCGCCTGCGCCAGCGGGTCGTTGCGGCCGACATCGGTGGCATGGGCGGTGGTGAAATAGGCGTTATGGTAGGGCTCCAGATGCAATTCGGCCCCTTCATACTGCGCCAGCAATAACGCGCCCAGACCAAAGCCCACCACTGGCCGCTTCGCCTTGCGGAAAATGGCGATGGTATTGAGTTCCTGGGTCAGCCAGGCATATTTGTCCGTCTCCAGGGGAGACATAGGCCCACCCAGCAGAAATAAGGCATCAAAGGTCAGCGCATTGCCCGGCAGTTCGTTACTGAGAAAAACCCGGAAGTAACTGAAACCGATGTCGCGCTTCTCCAGTTGACTCTCCACGATGCCCAGAAACTCGGAGTAACTGTGCTGCACGACGGCAAAATGTTTCATATTAACTCTCTCGACGCACCGGCACGGACAGCATATCCCTGCTACAGCGGTCTTTCGCGAACTCCAGAAATTCATCCATCACCAGACTGCGGAATTTCTGCTTCTGATAGACGAAGGAGTAGGGGCGGGCCAGCGGCGGATTCAAGGGGCGGGCCAGTAAAGTACCGAGCGCCAGCTCCTTGAGGACAGTCGCCTCGGAGACAACAGCCACCCCCAGCCCACCTTCCACCGCCCCTTTAACCGCTTCCGGGCTGCCCAATTCCATGGTGATATGCAGATCGTTGGTATCCACGCCGACCTGATGCAAGTACTCCATAGTCACCTCACGGGTGCCCGATCCTTCTTCTCGGGAAACGAAGGGATAATCCAGCAACTCTTGCGCCGTCACACTTTCGTGACTACCCAGGGCATGATCGGGGTGGGCAATCACAATCATGGAGTCCATGCAGCACTTGAGGGTGGCGAGGCTCTTGTTGGTTACCAGACCTTCCACCAGCCCCAGATCGATGCTGTTATCCTCAATCATGTGGACAATTTTATCCGTATTGCCCACATGCAGCCGTACCTGCACGTCGGGATACTTCATTTTGAAATCGCCAAGCACCCGGGGCAGCATGTATTCGGCGATGGTTGTACTGGCGCCGATAAGCAGATGCCCGCGCAGATCACCGGTCATCTCCCCTACGCGATTGGACATCTCGACGTAGAGGGAAATAATGCGCTCCGAGTACTCATAAACCACCATGCCGGCCTCGGTGAGGCTGATGCGGTTATGGGTGCGGTCAAACAAACGCGTATTGAACTGCTCTTCCAGTTGCTTGACCTGGAAGGTCACCGCCGGCTGGGTCATATGCAGTGTATCTGCCGCCTTGGTAAAGCTGAGCAGCCTTGCCACCGTGTGAAAAACCTGTAAACGCCTGTCTGCCATGGAAATCCTTAAGTCGCCCGCGACTTTTCACCAGTTTATGGGTAATATCTGAGCGCTTCAATACAGTATTTACGGAGGATAACCCATGCCCAAGGCTTGGGAAAAGCTCGATCTGCAAGGCGCTGGGGTACAGAGTTTACAAATTCGTCTGCAAAAACTCCAGAAAAAATCTCTATATGGCTATCTATACTGGGGTTTGTTTCCTGTCGGCGCACATCGTTTTTATCTGGAACAGGCATGGGCCTGGGCCTTTCCGCTGGTCAGCGTGGCGGTTATTATGCTGGCCTTTCTGGGTTTAATCTGGGAAGCCATTAGCCTTGCCGTTGTACTCTGCGCCCTTGCGCTCTGGGACCTCAGCCGCATTGACCTGTGGATCAGCACTTACAACAAGGAACTGCGTAAGGCAAGTTGGTTCGCCAAGCAGACGCCGGCCGCCCCCGCCAACTACCAGGGACGCGCGGACACCGGCGAGAAAGCGGCGCAATGGCAGCGCGAGTTACAAGACTATACCCAAACCAAGGAGAGCGAGCGTGCCGGCCATCCTGCCGCCAATGTCCCTGCCAAAAAGGGTTTTTCGCCGGGCCAGCGCCGCCTCTCTTTCGCGGAACAGGAGCGTCTGCTCACCGAAATGGCCAAATCTTCGAAAAGTGCGGCGGAGAAAAAGCCACCTGATTCTGCCGAAAAGTAAACGGGATTACTTACATCCGGCCTATTGCTCCTTTTCAAACATGGCCAGATAGCGCTCCCTGGGGAGCGGTGGCTGTTTGGCTACCGCCAGGAAATCGGCGAGATGCAGGGGTGTACTGAGCCCCACCAGGGTGACCCCGATGCCGGGCGTGGAGCGCACAAACTGAATGGCGCGCTGCGCGGCATCGGCCAGTTCCGGCATCGCCTCCTGCAGGGAAGGCACCTCTTCCCGCGCCAACAGGCCCTTGCCAAGGGGATGGCTCGCCATGATGGTCAGCTTGAGCTGAAAAGCCGCCTGAATGGTCGAGCCGATATTGCCCTGCCCCGTCACCTGACTGAAGCGCGTGTAGGCCTCCGGCATCAGCGCGTTGAAAGGCAACTGTACTACCCGCAGATGGTGGCGATTGCCCTGCCCCGCCGCCTTCTCGGCCAACCCGATGAGGCTGGTCAGGGACTGGAACAGGGTATTATCCGTCTCTACCCGGCAGGCATTGAAGGTGGAAATGCCGTAGTAGCGAATCTTGTTGGCCTGCACCGCCGCTTCGAGCATAGTGAACACATCCATCAGTTTGCGATACATCTGTTCTTTGCCAATCAAGGGGATATGCACCTCCGGCTGATCCACCAGAAACACATCCAGGGTTTCCAGACCGGTTTGCGCGCGCAGGGTATCCAGTTGCCAGGCAATATATTCCGGACTCAGACAGTGGACCCCCTGGACCAGATCCTCCTCTTTGCCCAGCCCCTTGGCCACCACCTCCTCACGGAAGAATCTCAGCGGATCTTCTGGCCGTCCGTCGGGGAAGGTCAGAAAGCCCCCCTTGCCGACCACGAAAAACTCCTCACGCTGGATACCTGCCGCCATCGCCTTCGCGATGCCCACACCTACCGCCCGCCCGGCCCGCCCGAAGCGGTAGTTGGCACCGGTGTCGATGACGTTGATGCCCGACTGCAAGGCCCGCGCCACAATAGCCGCCACCGCGACATCCGTCACATCGTCCACGCCACCGGGGAAGGTCCCAACTCCCAGGGAGGATAGCTTGATGCGGGTGTTCAAAAAGTCACTGAAATGTTCGTCAGCAAGGGTCCCGGCGAAGCGCGCCACATAGGCCTTGGTACCCGCACTGCTCGCGGCCCCCGGAATCAGTCCATTTTCCGCAGCATTCACGCAGCGTTACTCCTGTTGGCAAAGAGGGGATGATGGTGCAGCAAAAAATCCAGACGTTCACGCAGTTCGGCGCGCACCGGGCCGGGCCGGGCCGCATCTTCCAGACTCAGGAACT
>NZ_JBYCKR010000085.1:0-5266 GCF_057473505.1 Acidithiobacillus sp. TH-A35
ATGCCGTCGCAGACGGAGTCGTTGTCCGGAAGCCTCTGCGGCGGCCTCCAGAGTCTCTGGTTTCAGTTGCACGACAAGGAAAGGATCCGCTTCTCCCTGGTCTACTAGTATCTCCCCGGGGTAGGGACGCTGACGCATCAGCATGCTGGCATCCCATTCCTGCCATTGCTCACGATCAGGCCCCAGATAATTCCCGAAAGCCTTTTCTCCCCAGGGCACAGTGCTGGGGTTACAGACGGGCGAAAATGCCGATACCGAGTGCCAATGTTCCGGGTTGCGCAAAGCGAGCACCAGCGCCCCATGACCACCCATGGAGTGCCCGAAAATCCCGCGGCGTTCGGGAGATGCCGGGAAATGTTCTTCAATGAAGGTTGGCAACTCATGATCTACATAACTGCCCATCCGGTAGTTCCGGGTCCAGGGCGGCATTCTTGCGTTGAGATAAAACCCCGCCCCCACGCCGAAGTCCCAGTTGTCCGAATCACCGGGGATGTTCAATCCGCGGGGACTGGTATCGCAGGCGACCAGCATCAGCCCCAGTTCGGCGGCCAGACGCTGTGCGCCAGCTTTTATCATGAACGTTTCTTCGGTGCAGGTTAACCCTGCCAGATAATATACGGCCGGGACCAGGGCACCACCCAACGCCTGGGGCGGCTGGTACACCGCGAAATTCATGGGTATTCCGGTGGCACTGGACGCATGGGTGTAATAACCCATACGCCCGCCAAAGCAGCTATGCTCCTCCCGTGTTTCTAACGAAGCCATCAATACACCACCACACTGCGAATAGACTCCCCCGTTTCCAGAAGATGGAACCCTTCGTTGATGTCTTCCAGTTGGAGACGATGGGTGATCAGGTCGTCGATGTTGATCTTCTTGTCCATATACCAGTCGACAATTTTCGGAACGTCGGTACGCCCGCGCGCGCCGCCGAACGCACTGCCGATCCATCGCCGCCCGGTAACCAACTGGAAGGGACGGGTCGATATCTCCTGGCCGGCACCGGCAACGCCGATGATGCAGGAAACACCCCAGCCTTTATGACAGCACTCCAGCGCCTGGCGCATGACCTTCACATTACCGATGCACTCGAAGCTGTAATCCGCACCACCATGGGTCAGTTCGACCAGATGGGACACGAGGTCGCCTTCTATCTCCTTCGGATTGACGAAGTGCGTCATACCGAACTTCCGGGCTATGGCCTCCCGGGCCGGATTTAAATCCACCCCGATGATCATGTTGGCGCCCACCAGCTTGGCGCCCTGAATCACATTCAGGCCGATGCCGCCCAGTCCAAAAACCACCACGTTGGCGCCGGGCTCCACCTTTGCCGTAAACACCACGGCGCCAATACCCGTGGTTACCCCGCAGCCGATGTAGCAGGTCGTGTCGAAAGGGGCATCTTCCCGGATTTTGGCAAGGGCGATTTCCGGCATCACGGTATAATTGGCGAAGGTCGAGCAGCCCATGTAATGGAACAACGGCTTGCCTTTGAACGAAAAGCGCGTCGTCCCGTCGGGCATCAGTCCCTTCCCCTGGGTCGTCCGAATCTTCTGACAGAGATTGGTCTTGCGCGAAAGACAATACTCGCACTCGCGACATTCGGGGGTATACAAAGGAATGACGTGGTCGCCCTTTTTGAGACTCTTTACACCCGGCCCAATGTCGACGACTATCCCGGCGCCTTCATGGCCGAGAATGCACGGGAACAGGCCCTCAGGGTCTGCGCCGGAAAGGGTAAAATGGTCGGTGTGGCAAATGCCGGTGGCTTTAAGCTCCACCAGCACCTCACCCTCCTTGGGGCCATCCAGTTGCACGGTTTCAATGACCAGTGGTTTACCCGCCTCAAAGGCGACTGCTGCACGAACATCCATGACTATAGACTCCTGGTAAGGGTAATTTCTGCTGAAACTCCGCCTCCGGTGCTCGCCGCCTTCCCGGCCGGACACACCATGGGGCGGATCTGTGATGTAATCAGGCTTCCTTGAGAAAGCCTTGCGAATTCGGGGGCCGCCCAGCCCTTCTCCGGAGACAGTTCGGAGTGAACGAAGTCCAGACCATAAAACACGTGATCTTTATTTTCAATACGACCAAATTTTCCAGCACCGTAACCGAAGCTCTCGGCACGACACCCACCACCGCAAACTTGGCGCCTTTGGGCTTCCAGCACCTGGTGCAACCGCGCGCGTGATTGTGCGGCCAGTTGCGACTTCACCTCCACAAGCACCGGGTTATGGGCGCAATGACAATGTAAGGTACCACCATGAAAATGGGACGGTCCCTCTTTGACCCCATGATCGACGGATGGATGAATAGTAACTGAGCTTGGCATATCCAACACCTCCTAAGCGGAAATCACGGGTATATGCTTGAGCACAATCTGACGCCCAAGGACCATTGCGCTGCAAAAAACTTTAAATATCCTGTTGGGCGCGTCTTTGCGCCTGACTTTTGAGATTGCCCTCAAGGCGTTAAGCTTTCAGGTTCCCATCGTAGCGGTGATCTCCGGGGTCAGCAGTCTGGCGATCCGGCATGTTCCCATGACATACGCAGCTTTCCCCTTGTGCAGCGGCCATCAATTCGTGGAGAATACCGCATTCCGACGTCGCATGCTGGCCATAGCAACGGCCGCGCAGCTGTTCAAGCTGATGCGCCAGCATTCGTAATGACTGCAGTCTTTCCCGCACTTGCGTGAGATGCGTATCGATCAGTCCATCGACATCACGGCAATCGTCTGCAGGATGATCAAGCAGATGCAGAAGGCGCTGGACATCCGCCAGGGGCATGTCGAGATCCCGGCAGTGACGAACAAAAGCGAGCCGCTCCAGATGGGCAGGACCATAAACGCGATAGCCGTTCGCCCGCCGGTCAGGGGCGGGTAAAAGGCCTATCCGCTCATAATAACGGATGGTATCCGGGTCTACGCCGGTAGCTTGTCCCAACGCGCCAATTTGCATAAATCCTCCGCAAAAGATCATTATAAGCCCTTGACCCTGGAGTGACACTAAGGTTTTTAATGCGTCATCATCGACCAAAATGCCGAGGAGTGCTGAATGGCACACGATCATCCTGACCATACGGAACACCATCATGTGTATGAACGCGCCCGTGATCATGAGCATAGCCAAGGAGGGCACGGTCACGCCCACGCACCCGCGAACTTTGGCCGTGCTTTTGCGATCGGCATAGCGCTCAACCTGAGCTTCGTATTGGCCGAAACGGTGTTCGGGGTGCTTGGGCATTCTCTGGCCCTACTGGCGGACGCCGGCCATAATCTCAGCGACGTGCTGGGGCTGCTCATGGCCTGGGCAGCGAGTGCCCTGGCCAACCGTCCACCTTCCGGGCGATTTACCTATGGACTACGCAGCTCATCTATTCTCGCAGCATTAGCAAATGCCGTATTCCTGCTGGTGGTCACCGGTGGCATCGCCTGGGAAGCCGTTGGGCGCCTGCTGCATCCGGCGTCGGTGGCCAGCGGTATCGTAATTGGCGTCGCAGCTTTAGGGGTACTGATTAACACGAGCACGGCACTGCTCTTCATGTCAGGACGAAAAGGCGACCTGAACATCCGTGCGGCGTTTTTACATATGGCAAGCGACGCTGCCATCTCATTCGGCGTGGTCATTGCCGGCATTGTGATGCTGTTCACCCACTGGTTCTGGCTGGATTCCTCCGTCAGTCTACTCATCAGCGCGTTGATTGTAATGGCCACTTGGGGCTTACTGCGCGACTCCGCCTATCTCGCCTTGCATGGCGTCCCGGAGGGCATCGACACCGATACCGTGCGAACCTATCTGCTCGGTTTACCCAATGTAGCGGCCGTGCATGATCTGCATATCTGGGCCATGAGTACCACCGAAACCGCACTGACCGCGCATCTGGTCATGCCCAACGGCCATCCCGGTGATGCGCTGCTAAATAATATCAGTGAGGAATTACGCGAGCACTTCCAGATCGTCCACCCTACCCTGCAAATAGAAACCGGCGATCCTTGCCATCCTTGCGCGCTGACTGGGGAACATCTGGTGTAAAACTTTGGCGGCTTTGAACCGCTGCCCGTGCAGAAAAATCCTCGCCTGCCTACAGTTGTGGTAACCACAATCGATCAGGGTGGGAGTGAGGCCAGAGGGAAGGGTAAGGGCATCCAGCGATCGTAAGACACGGATGGCGAGTCGAATACCATGTTCAAGCGGAGATAATGTATGATGTCGCAGATCGATAAGCTGTTCGTTGCCCTTGGCGCAACTAATGCGGGGGCTGCGGTAGCACTGGGGGCCATCGGTGCGCATGCCCTGAAAGATCGCTTGTCGCCAAAAATGATGAGCGTCTACCATACTGGTAGCCAGTACCACCTTTACCACGCCCTGGGACTGATGCTGGTAGGATTGGTGGCGCTGCAATTGCCGGAATCCAACCTTATGGAATTGTCAGGCTGGCTTATGGTGGGCGGGACAGTGTTATTTTCGGGTAGTCTGTATCTCCTGGCGATCACCGGCAAGGGTTGGCTCGGCACTGCCACACCAATCGGCGGGCTGTCACTCATTTCTGCATGGATCTTGCTAGCTGTAGTGATTTTGCAGGTGTCGTAGTGCCGCAGGAGCCGACAGTGAGAGTAATATGTGGTTATCCGGGACTGGTAAAAACGACGGATATGGGGCTGAGGCCACTGGTTAGGTGATCAAGATGACAAAGTCAGTAATACACCTCGCACCACATGATGCCTTCCACTTCCTGCAAGAAAACCCACAGGCAGTGCTTATTGACGTCAGGAGCGAAATGGAGTTTCTTTTCGTCGGGCACCCAAAGGAAGCATTATCTATTCCTTGGCGAGACGAGCCCGACTGGGAAATCAACCCAGACTTTCTGGCACGGGTGCGGCGAGCCACATCGCTTAATCGTTCGGTCCTGTTGATTTGCCGTAGCGGCCATCGCTCTTTGGAGGCGGGACTATTTTTACAGGCTAATGGTTTCAGTGCCGTTTACAATATAGCTTATGGTTTTGAAGGGGATCTGAATGATCAGCATTGCCGAAGCAGCCTGAATGGCTGGCGGTTCGATGGATTACCCTGGGAGCAATGCTAAAGCCGAACGTCGGTCAGACACCCGCCTGTCCTAGCAGGTGGCCAATCAGCGTGGTGGCGATCATTGAGAGGACCCCCCAGAAAACAACGCGGAGAGCACCCTTCATCATGGAGGCGCCACCGGCCTTTGCAGCAACCGCGCCGAGGATCGCCAGCAGCAGAATGGTGGTCGTAAACAGGACAAG
>NZ_JBYCKR010000086.1:0-8718 GCF_057473505.1 Acidithiobacillus sp. TH-A35
ATGCAGAACGGCCTCCAGGTTCCAGCCTTCCTTGAACTCCAGGCGTTCCCATTCGACGGGTTTGCCGTGCAGAAGGTCGTTGATGTTGATGGGTAACGGCATGACGGCGGCTACTTGGCAGGCACAACGACTGCAGGTGCAACACTAAGACTTTTGGCACGGCGCGCGAATTGACGGTCATCGAAGCTCATGAATTCCGTGCAATGGCTGCTGGCCAGCAAGTGCAGGGAATCGGCGAAGTCTAGCCCCTCTGTGTGCCAGGCCAAGGCATCGGCGATGCGCGACCATTCCTCGACACTGACGTTGGGCAGACCAAGCAGATGTTTGACGACTCTGGCGAAATCCTCGTCCGCGAAGCCATAAAAGGCGCGCAAGACCCATTCGAGCTCAAGGATTACGGTCAGGGGTATGAACATTTGGGGGGATTCGGTCAGGAGTCTATGGGCAATCGGACGTTGTCTGGCGGCCTCGGGGTCAGCCGGGTCAGCCACATAGAAACGCGCCAGAATGTTGGTATCAAGGGCGATCATCTTTGGCTTCCCGCATGGCGAGGGCGACATCGAAATCGGCAAGACGGCGTTTGCCCGGCCGCGTGCAAACCAGCATGCCAAAGCCGTCTTCGGCGATCGTCGGGGTAACCTGGCGTTTCACCTCCGCACGGATGATATGTCCCTCCAAACTAAAGTCGAGTTGACAGCCCGGCGTGATCCCTAAGCGACGACGGATTTCCACCGGAATGACGACTTGGCCCTTATCAGAAACAGTTACGGTTCGCATGGTAGTGCTCACTTCTTACCTGGTAAGAAGACGTTAGCACAACCCCGACCATCAATCATGAGCAACATGATCTGCCCTCCCTTCGGGGTCGAGACCGTTTTCGGCCAGTGCTACGGCGCGGAACATGGCGCGGCGTTTGTTCATGGTTTCTTCCCACTCCGCCGCGGGCTCCGAGTCGGCGACAATGCCGCCGCCCGCCTGGATATGCAGCATGCCATCCTTGATGACGGCGGTGCGAATGGCGATGCAGGTGTCCATGTTGCCATTCCAGCCCCAGTAGCCCACCGCTCCGGCATAGACGCCGCGCGCTACCGGTTCCACCTCGCGGATGATTTCCATGGCGCGAATCTTGGGCGCACCGGAAACGGTGCCGGCCGGGAAGGTCGCTCGCAAAGCATCCATGGCGTCCAGCTCCGGGCGCAATCGTCCCGTGACCTGCGAGACAATGTGCATGACATGGGAGTAGTGCTCAATACCGAACGAATCGGTCAACTGCACCGAGCCGGTGTCGGCGATACGTCCCACATCGTTGCGCGCCAGGTCGATGAGCATGAGGTGTTCGGCGCGCTCCTTGGGGTCGGCGAGGAGTTCCTGCTCCAGCGCCTCATCTTCGGCGCGGGTCTTGCCGCGCGGACGGGTGCCGGCGATAGGGCGCACCGTGACCTGATCATCTTCGACGCGCACCAGTATCTCCGGCGACGAGCCCACCAGATGGGTATCACCCAAGTCCACATAAAACATGTAGGGGGAGGGGTTGACGCCACGCAGGGCGCGATAGAGATCCAGCGGGTGCGCGGTCAGCGGCGTGGACAGGCGTTGGGAGGGCACCACCTGCATCACGTCCCCGGCGCCGATATATTCCTTGATGGTGCGCACCGCCGCCATATACCCATCACGACTGAAGCTGGCGGTGAAATCTTCCTCGCGGACGTGTCGGGTGCGCACCGGCGGTGGGGGCGGTAGTGCCGACTCGCGCAGCCGCTGCTGGAGCCGCTGCAGGCGGGCGGTGCCACGCTCCCAGGCATCGGGTTGGGCGGGGTCGGCATGCACCAGCAGGCGGAGGGTCCCGCGCAGGTTGTCGAAGATCAGCAGTTCGTCGGCCACCAGCAACTGAATTTCCGGCAGATCCAGCGGGTCGGGCAAGGGGGCGCTGCGGGCGAGGCGGGGCTCGATAGTGCGGACGATGTCGTAGCCGAAATAACCGACCAGGCCACCACTGAAGCGCTCATCGGCATTCTCCAGTGGTGCCACATGGAAGCGCTTGCGGAAGGCGCTGATCCATTCCAGGGGATCCGCCGGAGTCGCCCGCTCGGTCTCGACGCCGTCCACATGAACAGTGACAACCCCCTGGGTGACCCGCAATATCTGTTGTGCCGGAAGACCAATGATGGAATAACGGCCCCACTTTTCGCCGCCCTGCACAGACTCCAGCAGGTAGGCATAGGGACCATCGACCAGTTTGAGATAGGCTGATAAGGGGGTATCGAGGTCAGCGATGACCTCACGGGAAAGGGGTATACGGTTGTAGCCCTGGCGCGCCAAAGCCTCAAAGGTTGCTTTTGGAATCACGGATCACCTCGTTAGAGCGATAGAAAAGAAGTCACTGCCTTTCAGCAGCAACGCCATCGCCTCTCCCAACCCAGTGTTTTCCGCATGGTGCCTTTGATTCCTCGCAAAGCTACGCCAGAATATCCAATAATTCGCTCATGTTGTCCAGTACCGCGTCGGGCTCCAGGCAGTGGACGGGTTCGTCGCCGTTATAACCGTAGGTCACGCAGGCAATGGGCATGCCCGCCGCCCGCGCCGCCTGCGTGTCGTTACGCGAATCGCCGACCAGCAGGCAGTTTCCCACCGGCTGATGAAAGTGTTCAGCCGTGTGGGTCAGCGGTAACGGGTCGGGTTTTTTGCGCGGCAGGCTGTCGCCGGACAAGACCAGTCCGAAGAAATCGTACAGGTCCAGTTGCTGGAGCAGCGGCACGGTGAAGGCCGCCGTCTTGTTGGTGATACATACCAGCTCCCGGCCCTGAGCCTGCAAGGCCTCCAGCGTGCCGCGCACCCCCGGGTAGATCACGCTATGGTCTAGCAGATGCTCCCCGTAGTACTTGCTGAAATCGACCATGGCCGCATCCAGTTCCACTTCGCTGGGATCACTGTGGATCGCCAGCGCGCGGCGCATCAGTTCCCGGACACCGTTACCGATGAAGCCACGAATGACAGGCATTTCGGCAGGCGCACGCCCGAGTTTTTGCAGCACATGATTGGCCGCACCGGCCAGGTCGGGTGCGGTATCTATCAGCGTGCCGTCCAGATCGAGCAGGACGACGCGCGCGGTAAACGGTTTGCCGGCGTTCAGCTTTACCATGATTCAGCCTGCCAGGGCTTTGCGGAAAGCGGCGATGGTCGCGGCGTAGTCAGGGGTGTTATAAATGGCGCTGCCCGCCACGAAGACGTCGGCGCCAGCGTCGGCGACCCGCCGCACGTTATCCACCTTGACGCCACCGTCCACTTCCAGCTCGATGGCCTTGCCCGTGGCCTCGATGCGTTTGCGGATCGCCTCGATCTTGCGCAGGGTGTACTCAATGAAGCTTTGCCCGCCGAAACCGGGGTTGACGCTCATCACCAGTACCAGGTCGAGGTTTTCCAGCACATAGTCCAGCACGTTGAGCGGTGTGGCCGGATTGAGGGAGACACCAGCCTTACAGCCCAGGCTGTGGATCAACTGAATGGTCCGGTCCAGATGCAGCGTCGCCTCAGGATGCACCGTAATGATGTCAGCGCCGGCCTTGGCGAAGTCGGGAATGATGCTGTCCACCGGCGAGATCATGAGATGCACGTCCAGGGGCTTTTTGGTGTGCGGCTTGATGGCGGCCGCCACCAGCGGTCCGATGGTCAGGTTGGGGACGAAATGGTTGTCCATGACGTCGATATGGATGTAGTCGGCACCCGCCTCATCGACGGCGCGCACTTCCTCACCCAGACGGGCGAAATCCGCCGAAAGGATGGAGGGGGAAATCTTGAACTGGGTCATATTGCCTCCAAAACAGGGCGAGAGCGCCATGCGCCCTCGCCAGTCAACAGGTCGGTAGCGTGTTTTAGACGCCGGTGACGCGGGGTTCGAGCTCACCTTTGCTATAGCGCTTGAACATGGTATCCAGCGGGATGACCTTGATCTTGCTGGCCTGCCCGGCACAGCCGAAGGCCTCGAAGCGCTGGCGGCAGATATCGCGCATGGCATCGATGGAGGCCGTCAGGAACTTGCGAGGATCGAAGTTCTTGGGGTTTTTGTACAGGCTCTGGCGCACTGCGCCCGTTGCCGCCAGACGCAGGTCGGTATCAATGTTGACCTTGCGCACGCCGTATTTGATGCCTTCCTGAATTTCTTCCACCGGTACGCCGTAGGTCTCGCCGATGTCACCACCGAACTCATGAATAATCTTCAGCCAGTCCTGCGGCACCGAGCTGGAGCCGTGCATGACCAGGTGGGTATCCGGGATGCGGGAGTGGATTTCCTTGATGCGGTCAATACGCAGCACCTTGCCGGTCGGCGGCTGGGTGAATTTGTAGGCGCCGTGGCTGGTGCCGATGGCGATCGCCAGGGCGTCCACTTTGGTGGCCTGCACAAAACGGGCGGCTTCTTCAGGATCGGTCAGCATCTGGTCGTGGGTCAGGCAACCTTCGGCGCCGACGCCGTCTTCCTCGCCGGCCAGACCGGTTTCCAGGGAGCCGAGGCAGCCCAGTTCGCCTTCGACGGTGACGCCGACGGCATGGGACATCTCCACAACCCTGGCGGTGACGGTAGCGTTGTAGTCATAGCTGGCGGGGGTTTTGGCGTCTTCCAGCAGGGAGCCATCCATCATTACACTGGAGAAACCGGAGCGGATGGCCTGGATACAGACCGCCGGGCTCGCGCCGTGATCCTGATGCAGGACAACCGGGATGTCCGGATATTCTTCGATGGCGGCCAGAATCAGGTGGCGCAGGAAGGGTTCGCCAGCATATTTGCGGGCGCCGGCGGAAGCCTGAAGGATGACCGGCGCGTCGACGGCAGCCGCCGCTTCCATGATCGCGCGCACCTGTTCCAGGTTGTTGACGTTGAAAGCGGGAATTCCGTAGCTGTGCTCTGCGGCGTGGTCCAATAATTGGCGCAAGGAAACTAGGGCCATAACACTTCTCCTAAACGTGAATGAAAATTGATTGGGTTTTGAGCAATCGTATAGAGGGGGCCCGTAAACTGCAAGCGGACCCCGATATATATCCCAAAGCGAATTAACTCAAGCTCGGTGCGTAACATCACCTACGCGCACCAGCTTGAGGGTATTGGTACCACCGGGGGCACCCATAGGTTCGCCAATGGTGATGAGGATCAGATCGCCATCGCGGACGGCACCCCGCCGCCGCAGTTCGTCCTCTGCTGCCCGCATCACCTGCACGGGATCATCATGGCGACTCTGGGGGAAATTGACCGGGTGGACCCCGCGATACAAAGTCACCTTGCGCCGGGTATAAACCTGCGGTGTCAGCGCATAGATGGGCACCCGAGGGTTGGCACGGGACAACCATAAGGCGGTAGAACCGCTCTCAGTAAACGCCGCGATGGCCACAATGGGCGAGCGCATGGTGGCTAAAATGGCCGCTGCCGCGATGGTTTCGTCCATCCGCTCCAGGGGCCGGTCGATAATTTGCAGGGTGTTGTTGACCGGCGCCTGCCGCTCGACCTCGCGGCAGGTACGATCCATGGCCGCGACGGCCTCCACCGGATAGGCGCCGCTCGCCGTTTCGGCAGACAGCATCACCGCATCGGTGCCATCGAGGACGGCATTGGCGACGTCGGAAACTTCAGCACGGGTGGGAATGGGCTGATGAATCATGGATTCCATCATCTGTGTGGCGGTGATGGTCAGGCGATTGTACTTCTGCGCCAGAGCGATAATCCGCTTCTGCACGGGGGGCACCGCGGCGTCGCCAATTTCGACACCCAGATCGCCCCGCGCCACCATGATGACCTCGGAAACCGCCAGAATTTCTTCGATGGCCTCTACCGCCTCGGCGCGCTCTATTTTGGCCACCATCGCGCCATGCCCACCCGCTTCGCGGAAGAGGCGACGGGCTTCATCCATATCCGCGGCACTGCGCGGAAAGGAGACGGCCAGATAGTCGGCCTCCAGGCGGGCTGCCGTAATAATATCGGCGCGGTCCTTGTCGGTCAGTGCCGGTGCAGTTAGTCCGCCGCCAGCGCGGTTAATGCCCTTGCTGTTAGAGAGCTCGCCCCCCTGCACGACCCGTGTGTGAATCTCGGTACCTTGCACCTTTTCTACCCAGAGGACGATCATGCCGTCATTGAGGAGCAGAGTAGCGCCGCGTTCCACATCGTTGACGAGTTGGGGATAGGTAATACCCACCCGCGCCTGATCGCCCACGGCACAAGTGCTATCGAGAACAAAGGGTTCGCCTTCCCGGAGATGAATTTTATCTTCGGCAAATTTACCGATGCGAATTTTGGGTCCCTGCAAATCGGCTAACACACCGATAGCGCGGCCATGGGCGCGCGCCCTTTCCCGGACCATCTCGGCACGCTTCACGTGATCTTCGGGCGCGCCGTGGGAAAAATTGAGGCGGACGACATCGACACCCGCCTCGATCAGGCGATCGATGACCTGCACATCAGAACTGGCAGGGCCCAGGGTTGCGACGATTTTCGTCCGGCGTATCAAGTGTGTGTACCTCTCGCACGTTCTTCCAGCATGGCTACGGCAGGCAGGGCCTTGCCTTCGAGGAATTCCAGGAAGGCACCGCCACCCGTACTGATATAAGAGACCTTATCTTCGATGTGAAACTTGTTAATCGCCGCAATGGTGTCGCCACCCCCGGCAATGGAGAAGGCGCTGCTTTCGGCTACCGCCTGGGCAATGGCTTTCGTGCCACCGGCAAAGGCATCGAACTCAAACACGCCTACCGGGCCATTCCAGACGATGGTGCCTGCCTTACGCAGTATTTCGCCCAAGGCCCTGGCGGTATTGGGGCCGATATCGAGCACCATGTCGTCCGCTGCGATATCGTCCACGCCACAGGTTCTGGCAGGTGCCGTAGCCGAAAACGCCTTGGCGACGACCACATCACTGGGCAGCGGTACATCGCCGCCCTTGGCCTTGGCTGCCGCGATGATGGCTTCGGCATCGGGCACCAGATCGGCCTCACAGAGGGATTTGCCGATGGAATGGCCAGCGGCGAGGATGAAGGTGTTGGCAATGCCGCCACCCACCACCAGTTGATCCACCTTGTCCGCCAGGGACTTGAGGATGGTCAGCTTGGTGGACACCTTGGATCCGGCGACAATGGCGACCAGAGGACGCTTGGGGTTCTGCAGGGCCTTGCCCAGCGCCTCCAGTTCATTGACGAGCAGAGGGCCGGCACAGGCGACAGGCGCGAACTTGCCGACGCCGTGGGTACTGGCCTGGGCACGATGGGCCGTACCAAAAGCATCCATCACATAGATATCGCAGAGCGCGGCCATTTTCCTGGAAAGCGCTTCGTCATCCTGGCCTTCGCCCGCATTAAAGCGGACGTTTTCCAGCACGACCACATCACCGTCCTGCAGCCGGGCGAGGCTATCCTTACCGCCATCCAGCCAATCCCGCACCAAAGGTACGTCGCGGCCCAGCAACTGGCCGAGATGGGCGGCAATGGGGGCCAGGCTGGCCTTTTCGTCAAAAACACCTTCCTTGGGACGCCCCAGATGGGACATCAGCATTACCCGCGCACCGCCGTCCAGCGCGGCGCGAATGGTGGGCAGGCTGGCGCGGATGCGGGTGTCATCGGTAATAGCCCCTGCATCATTCATGGGGACATTGAGGTCCTCACGAATCAACACGCGCTTGCCCTTTAAAGGCAAGTCGGTCATGCGCAAAATATTCATGGCGGGTCCTCCTCTCAGCGGGCCTGACCCATCATGGCGAGGGCGGTATCCACCATGCGGTTGGAGAAGCCCCACTCGTTGTCATACCAGGAGCAGACCTTGACCAGTTTGCCCTTGACCTTGGTCAGGGAGGACTCGTAGGTGGAGGAGTGCGGGTTGTGGTTGAAGTCGATGGAGACCAGGGGCTTGTCGTTGTAGCCGTAGACACCCTTGAGCGCGCCTTGACTGGCCGCTTTCATGGCCGCATGGATTTCGTCTACGGAGACTTCCTTGTTGACGATACAGGTGAGGTCAACGAGGGAGACGTTCTGCGTGGGCACGCGGATGGCGAAGCCGTCCAGCTTGCCCGCCAGCTCCGGCAGTACCAGGCCGATGGCCTTGGCGGCACCAGTGCTGGTGGGGATCATGCTCATGCCGGCAGCGCGGGCACGGCGCAGGTCTTCGTGATAAACATCGATAATGCGCTGGTCATTGGTCATGGAGTGGATGGTGTTCATGGTCCCCGCCTCGATGCCGGCGAGATCATTGAGGGTCTTGGCCAGAGGCGCCAGGCAGTTGGTGGTGCAGGAGCCGTTGGAGACGATGTGGTGTTTGGCGGGGTCGAGCAACTGGTGGTTGACGCCGTAGACGACGGTGAGGTCGACCGCATCTTTTGCCGGTGCCGAGATCAGCACTTTCTTGGCGCCGCCCTTGAGGTGCAGGGCCGCCTTTTCGCGGGAGGCAAAGAAGCCAGTGCACTCCAGGACTACGTCCACACCCAGATCACCCCAGGGCAGCTTGGAAGGGTCGCGTTCGGCGAGCACCTTGACCCGGTCGTCGCCGATCAGCATGTCGCCGTCATCGACGTTCACCGGGAAAGGGAATTTGCCATGCACGGAATCATACTGCGTCAGGTGGGCGTTGGTTTCGGGGCTGCCCAGGTCATTGACCGCGACGATCTGGACTTTGTCAGTCCGGTTCGCTTCGTACACTGCCCGCAGGATGTTCCGCCCGATACGCCCATAGCCGTTAATACCAATACGCAATGC